>NZ_JBHFNP010000195.1:0-2169 GCF_041929235.1 Microseira sp. BLCC-F43 | reverse complement strand
TGTTACCCGCGGTGATTTTGGCATTCATAAAGATGCTAATGTTCCTGGTAGTGCTGGGCGTATCGTGTTGCCGACGGATGGAGATAGGTGGGAGAAGTTTGAGAGGCAGATGAGTAAAATCGCTCAGGAGGGAGTGACCCGTATTCCACTTCAGGTGGTTTATAGCTAGCCGGTCGACCGCCGGGAATCTCCTGCCCCCCTTTATCCCGCTAATTGAATTAATTAAATTAATTGAATTTATCTACAAGAAACCCCCCTGAGATTAGCTCTCGGAGGGGTTTTGGTGTTTCTGGATTGAATTCACAAGAGGTCGCAATCCAAAAACCTTAAAAGCAATTCAACCCTTAAATTTTAGCGCAGCATTTCTGCGATCGCTTCCGCATCTTCGTGATAGATGGCGGCTAGGAGGTCAATAGTGGCCTCACGAGCTTGTCGGGATGTATGAGTCGCTAGCAGTGATTTAGCGGCTGCGATAGCGCTCGTAAGCCCTAGTGGTTGCTTTTGGGAATTGAGCAACAAGTCGATTGTAGTTTTGGTAGCTTGGCGTTTGGTGTAAGTTCCTTCGTTTATCTGAAGAGAGTGTCCTAGCGATTGCGCTAATGCCGTTGGGTTCACGCCAGACATGCGCCCATTCATGTTGGCTAGGTGGCGTAACGCGTGAGTTTGGGTTAGGTCGAGATGCCATTTCATTAGCTTATCTCGTGCTATCTTGCCGTAAAAACCCGCCTTAGTTTGAGGTTTGCTCCCTTCCTGCGGTTTGTTCGTAGGCTTTCGACAAGCCTTAATCTGCAACCGCTCAATCAAGTCGGGATACCGTGGATGCGGTATGGGCGCCGCAAGTCGGTAGCCAGTCTTGGTAGTAGTTCCGATGTCCGGGTTTTTGACATCCTCCCCGACCTAAAGGTACGGGGATTCCTACTAGAACAAACTTAATTGTTTGTACTTTTGGTGGGTTGACGATTCACCCTTGACGTGCTTTCTTTGCAGAAAGTCTTACCTTCTCTCCACGTCCGTTTAGAGTCTCCGATTGCCCACCGGCGACCTTGATATTTACCGCCGCGTTAACGTCTCTATCGTGGATGGCTCCACAGAAAAGACATTTCCACTCACGGATTTTTAACTCTTTTTTACCGCCAATTTCCCCACAGCAGGAACATCTTTGGCTGGTAGGTTCCCATCGGGAAATCACCCGAAAATCCCGCCCGTACTTATCGGACTTCGCTGACAGCATATCTCGAAACGAGCGCCATCCACGCATCCGATATGGCACGGGATAGTTTTCGATTTCTAATCATTCCCGATGTGTTTAAATTTTCTAGAATTATCGTTTGGTTTTCACGGACAATTCTAGTCGATAGTTTATGGATAAAGTCGGTACGGGTATCCTTAATCCTTGCGTGGATATTGGCTACTCGCTTTCTCGCTTTTTCTCGTCGTTTACTCCCTTTTTGCGATCTCGCCAGGTTTCTTTGTGCTTTTTTAAGCCGTTTTAATCGTTTCTTTAACGGTTTCGGCGCGTCTATCTTCTCTCCCGTGTCGAGGGTAGCGAAAGTGGCGATTCCGAGATCGATTCCTACCGCTTTACCATTATCGGGTAACGATTCGGGTTGAATCTCGACAACAAAACTTAAAAAGTATCGCTCCGCCGCGTCTTTAATCACCGTAACCGACGATGGTTTAGAAGGGAGAGTCCGGCTCCAAATAACTTTTAGGTCGCCGATTTTTGCTAGATAGACCATTACCTGTCTAACCTTAAATCCCCCTCTCGTGAACCTTGCTGATTGGGTTGCCCTCCGTTTTTTAAATCTAGGCGGCTTAACTTTTTTCCCTTTTCGTTCTCCCTTACACGATTTGAAAAAGTTTTGATAGGACTGCTCTAGATCGTTTAGGGATTGCTGTAGGGGAATATTCGACACCTCGGTTAACCATTCCCGATCTACCGCCTGTTTAGCAGTGGTGATAAACCGTTTCTGTAGTTCGGCGTTTTTCGGTTTCTTTTCTCCCTTTCGATCAAGTTCATCGCTATAGGCTAACGCATCGTTGTTGAACTAAGCCAGAGCGTCACCTCTCTGACTCGTCTTCAGAACCGGACGTGAGACTTTCACCTCATCCGGCTCCTCAGTTACTTGGTGCTTGTCACCCATACCAACCATATCCTGAGCAGTTTTT
>NZ_JBHFNP010000194.1:0-17456 GCF_041929235.1 Microseira sp. BLCC-F43 | reverse complement strand
ACCCCCCTTGGCAAGGGGGGCTTCTCGATCCCGCCAACCCCCCTTGGCAAGGGGGGCTTCTCGATCCCGCCAACCCCCCTTGGCAAGGGGGGCTTCTCGATCCCGCCAACCCCCCTTGGCAAGGGGGGCTGGGGGGATCTAGTTTGGTTGAAACTAGACAATTAATTCCCGTCGAAACAAGTGGGAATCTTCCCCTTTCAGTTATCAACTACGTCGCTAGAATGAGGGAAGATGTCGTGCTAAATGATGCCAGCGTTGCAGGTGGCTTTACTACCGAACCATATATCCAATTACACCAAAATAAATCTATTTTATGTACGCCAATTCTCGGTCAAGGGAAACTGATCGGTATTCTATATTTAGAAAACAATTTGACAGTGGGTGCGTTTACACCTGAGAGAACTAAGCTGTTAAAAGTGTTGTGTTCTCAAGGTGCGATCGCTCTCGAAAATGCCCTACTTTACGAAGAGTTAGAAAACTATGCCCAATCTCTTTTAGAAGAACGCGATCGCATGGCACGAGAAATCCACGACACCCTGGCGCAAGCGTTTACGGGCATCATTATACAGTCGGGTGTTGCAGAGCGCGTCATTAACAAAGACTTTGAGAGTGCAATTGCACACATCAAAACAGTCCGCGAGTTAGCAACTTGTGGACTTAGCGACGCAAGGCGATCGGTAGAAGCGTTGCGTCCAAAATTGTTGGAAGACGGCGATTTGTGTAGCGCGCTACATCGCCTTGCGATCCAGATGTCCTCTAACAGCGATACCCGCACCATTTTAGAAGTAATTGGCAGAGCATATCCCTTGGCAAAAGAGGTAGAAAATAATCTGTTCCGAATTGCTCAAGAAGCCTTGACAAATGCTTTTAAATATGCAAATGCAACCGTTATCCGCATCGATTTGGTGTACGAAACAACGCAGTTTGTTGTGCGGGTTAAAGACAACGGACAGGGGTTTGATCGTGCATCTATCGGTAACGGTTTTGGTTTACTGGGAATGAAAGAACGCGCCAAACGCATCGGCGCAAAACTGGCTATTGAAAGTCAGCCAGGACAGGGAACGTCTGTAGTAGCCTCAGTCAGGTGGGGTGAGAAACCCGGTTTCTGCATAAATGTCTAGTGGTTCCACCCATAGTTTTTATAGAACCCGGGTTTCTTTGCGTTATCAGGGAGTAGGTTTATGAAACAGTCAAATATAATTCGCGTTTTAATTGCTGACGATCATCCTATTGTGCTACAAGGTTTGGCGGCGCTGCTTGAGAGTGAAACAGATATAACTGTTGTCGGAAAAGTTCGCGACGGACACGAGGCTGTAGAAATGTTTCGCCAACATCAACCCGACGTAACTTTGATGGATTTGCGGATGCCCCAAATCGATGGAGTTGCGGCTATTACTGCTATTTGTGGTGAGTTTAAAAATGCTCAAATTGTTGTGTTGACTACCTACGACGGCGACGAAGACATTTATCGCGGATTGCCAGCGGGTGCAAAGGGGTATTTGCTCAAAGATGCCGAAGCGGATGAAGTTTTAGCAGCTGTTCGTGCCGTTGCTGCTGGTAAAAAGTATATCCCGCCTGATGTGGGAGCTAAACTAGCAGAGCGGATGGGGAATCCCGAATTGAGCGATCGCGAAAACGAAGTCATCCGCCTGATCGCCGCTGGCAAAAGCAATTCCGAAATTAGCACAACGCTGCATATCAGCGAAAGTACCGTCAAGTTCCACCTCAAAAATATTTTTAGCAAGTTGGGAGTGAATGACAGGACACAGGCTGCTTTAGCTGCACTCAAGCGCGGTTTTGCTACTTTGTAGCTAAGCGACACCTAACCAAATGTTCGGGTAATCTCCTCATCTAATACTGACCATTTTTTATACGTAATCTCGTTTGCGGTTACATCTAAATGATTAAAATTGGTTGTAGGGACTAAGGCTAAAGAAAGTTTTATCGCCAGCACAAAGTTTCAGGACTTACGCAAGGGCGTTGCTAGAAACCCGGTTTCGACCTTGATCTCTGGCTGCCAAACAAACGATTTTTCGGCTCACCCTTGTTTCTTTCCGTAAGTCCTAAGTTTTTCGGATGCGTCCCTACTTTCCCATTCGTGAAAGTCAAGAAACCGGGTTTCTCAGAGAAACCCGGTTTCGCGCTTAGCTGCCGATTTGCACAAATTAACTAACTAGCGATAACTAATTCAGTGATGGATTTCTAGATTCAAAATGTAGCAACCGAGTTGCACTTTTTCCGACCAAAGTTCGTATTCCAATCGCAGACTTTCTGGTAAAGTGCCACCGACTAACTTTAAACTACGGGTGAAGTTACGCAGGCGCATATGTCCGCTAGCTTTTAATGTTTCGCTTTGCAACCAATAACGACTGAGTCCGTAAACGCCTCGCTCCCAAAAGTGACGATAACTGACTCTACCGTTTCCTTGCATGGTCATGATGGCGCGGTGGGGCGAAATCTCTAACCATAAAAGCCTTTCCTTGGACGCCGTTGAGGCGGTTGCCAGAGCTGGGGTATCAGCGGGTTCTAGATTCCCTATAGCAGGTTCGTTCATCAGTAAATGAAAGCGATCGCGGTCTTTTTGATACAGGGTAGCGGCGGTTTCCACCATCGACCAAATCGGCAAATCGGTGGAAACTAGGGATAAACTTATGGGCTTGCGATGATAGGTCAGCATTGAGGTTTTTAGTTTGTAGCAGCAGGTTTTATCCCCTTATTCCCGCCTGAATCAAAAGTCTTCACAACAATCGATACCATTTTGCCAAGCAATTTAGAGGATTTCACCATCGAAAATCCCAAATCTCAACTCCTAGCATGGTATCAGTGGGACGGGGAAAACGGTAGGATCTAACGCGAGCAGTCTTCCACCAGTCTATCCCAATGTCAGATGCCGTCGTTACACTGGAAATTACCGGGGATCAGCAATGTTTGCTGGTTCGCAAACCTTTTGAGGGTCTATCCCTGACTGGACGCATCCGCGTACCGGGGGATAAGTCGATCTCTCACCGCGCGTTGATGTTGGGAGCGATCGCTTCTGGCGAAACCCAAATTCAAGGTTTGCTCTTGGGCGAAGATCCCCGCAGCACCGCCGCTTGTTTCCAAGCGATGGGGGCAGAAATTTCCCAGTTGAATACAGAATTAGTCACAGTTCGAGGCATTGGCTTAGGCCAGTTACAAGAACCCAATGATATTTTAAATGCAGGCAACTCCGGTACTACCCTAAGATTGATGCTGGGACTTTTAGCATCCCATCCGGGTAGATTTTTTACCGTCACTGGCGATAGTTCTTTGCGCAGTCGTCCCATGTCCCGCGTTGTCAATCCCCTGCAACAAATGGGCGCTCAAATTTGGGGACGCAAAAACAATTCTCTCGCCCCCCTAGCCATTCAAGGACAGCAACTAAAACCGATTCATTACCATTCCCCCATCGCCTCCGCCCAAGTCAAGTCCTGCATTCTTTTAGCAGGACTGATGACAGAAGGACAAACAACTGTCACCGAACCTGCGCTTTCTCGCGACCACAGCGAACGCATGTTAAAGGCTTTTGGTGCAGAACTTAGTATAGACCCGGAAACGCATAGCGTCACGGTTACTGGCCCTGCTAAGCTGCAAGGACAAACGGTGATTGTTCCTGGGGATATCAGTTCTGCTGCTTTTTGGTTAGTCGCTGGGGCAATTGTACCGGGTTCGGAATTATTGATCGAAAATGTCGGCGTTAATCCCACCCGCACCGGCGTTTTAGAAGTGCTGGAAATGATGGGTGCCGATATTTCTCTGGAAAATCAACGCGAAGTTGCTGGCGAACCCGTCGCCGATTTACGAGTGCGTTATAGTCAGCTAAAAGCTTGCCAAATTGCCGGAGATGTGATACCGAGATTGATTGATGAAATCCCGATTTTAGCCGTCGCGGCAGTTTTTGCTTCTGGGACGACGACGATTAGGGATGCAGAAGAATTGCGGGTGAAAGAGAGCGATCGCATCGCCGTGATGGCGTCGGAATTAAACCGCATGGGTGCGAAAGTGACCGAATTACCCGATGGGTTAGAAATTACCGGCGGCACGCCGTTAACCGGAACCGAGGTGGATAGTTATACCGACCATAGAATTGCTATGAGTTTAGCGATCGCCGCCCTGAATGCTACAGGCACAACAACAATTAATCGTGCCGAAGCAGCGGCTGTTTCCTATCCAGATTTTACCCGCACCCTGCAACAGATTTGCGGTCAAACTGCATAAGTTTGCTGTGGTAATTGGTAATTGGTAATTGGTAATTGGATGATTTGGCTCGTGGACTCTGAGCGAGATCCCCGACTCCGATGCGCGAAGTTGGGGATCTGGGTATTCGCGATCTGATGTCCGCCTAATTACCCTGAATAAAAATCGCGACCCGTCACCGTGTCACCGTGTCAGGAGCGTCATTCCTAACTATGGGTGAAGAACCGGACATCATATGAGTTCTATCTCTAAACTGGGCATATTCTACCTCAGCCGACTGGGGCGATCGCTCCTTTTTAAGCGGAAGTTATTGTGGGTGGAAGTTCCCTTCACCCTGCTCTAGCGTCTTTTTAGCCGTTTTAGCAGAGTACAGCGGATTGCTTTTCGTGTGAGGTACAGCCTTGTGGCTTGGTGTGCGGGCAGCAAAAATGGCAGCCCGCACACCGCTGTCCAAGGTGTACCATCACCGAGTGCAAACCGCTATATAGGGGATAATTGACTTGGAAAGCAAAATCGATAACTATGCCGCCTCGTATCATCAACGATCGCTACATGCTCCTTCCCAACTCGCGCGATGGCGGAATGGCAGATGTATATAAGGCAACTGACTACGAAAGAGAAGGATGCCAAGTTGCAGTCAAAGTCTTTAAGCATGGGCAGATTGAAGTAGACATCTTAGCTGAATCTTTTAGACGTGAAACTCAAGCACTTAAGGAGTTAAAACATTCCAGCATTGTCGAGCTTTTTGATTCGGGACAGGATAAACAGACTGGGGAATATTTCCTGGTGTTGGAGTGGATGGAAAAAGATTTAGCGACTCTGCTCAAAGAAGCTCCGTTAGAGGGATGGGATTCTTATTGGCAGAGGCTAGCTCTTCCGATACTGAAAGCTCTTGCATTTTCCCATGAGCGCAAATATGTCCATCGGGATCTCAAACCCAGCAATATTCTAATTGGCAGTGATGGCAGGTTGAAATTAGCTGACTTTGGTATTTCCAAACTCAGGGGGTACTTCCGTCCGACTGTCACTCTACGAGAATTCGTCTCGCGTCCCTTCACACCCCCCGAAGAGGATGACGGTTCCTATCCTTTTACCCGCGACGTGTTCAGCTTTGGAGTAGTTACGCTGAATTGTTTAACTGATGTCAAGCTTGTTGATTATGACAGTATTTCGAGAGCGATCGCTGCTCTTGATGCCCCACCTGAAGCGATCGAAATTATTGAACGTGCCGTCTCCACCGATCCTGCCGAACGACAACCGAATGCAGAGGTGCTGCTGGCACAGTTGGATGCTATTGGTCAGAAGCGATCGCGAACTCAGTCAACCAAGAGCCAAATTTGCTACTTGCAACTGACTCCCAAATGCTTGAGCCGTCTTCAGGACACCCTGGATATTTCTTCCGAAACCGAAATTCATAAGATTATTCTGAACGATATAAATGGTGAAGTAAGTTGTGGAATTCGCCCTTATAAATTCAAAAACAACGATCATAATTCTGAGGGAGACCACTACGAATTGTATGGTGGTTCCTATCGATATCATGTCAAGGTGGACGATAAACGAAAGGATCGCCTTGTGATATTTAATGCTTGGGATACACCTCATTCTCAGCTGGAACAGCGGCGAGAACTTGCTTGGACTATACCCTATGAGTTTAAATTTGGAACTTCAAACTATTCTTATGAAGCCGTAGCAGTCATTCAAGAGCTACAAGATGCTGTCATAGAGCATGAGGCAAATCTACAAGAACGATCGCTCGAAAAGGAAAAACAACGAGTTTTCCAGATCTGGTGGGATATTCTCAGAGCTAAAACCGACTGGGAACAGAAGCGAAAAGAACCAATTCGATATACAAGTGCTAAACCTGATGGTACGAGAGTGATTTTTGAAGTAAAAGAATTACCAGAGGAAGACATTGCTGGACAACCTCGTCACATCACAAACTCTCAAGGCTTTAGCATTTTGAGCGGGGATGTCATTGGAATTAGCGATGACAAGTTAGAATTGTATATCAGGTCTGGCTCTGCCGATCGGCTGCCTGAAAAAGGTGAGCTTAAGTTTGATACTCGTTTAGCTGAAATTGCTCTCAATCGACAAAAGAGTGCGCTGGATGCGATTCGATACGATCGCGCTGTTCGTTCCGATTTACGGGAGTTGCTGGTCAATCCTGAAGCAATTCAGGCTCCTACGCTAGATGCAGAGATTGAGTTTATTCAGAACCTGAATGAATCTCAGAAGGAAGTTGTTAAGGCTGCTCTCTCCACACAAGATTTTCTACTGGTTCAAGGGCCACCTGGTACAGGCAAAACGACCTTTATTACCGAGGTAATTCTGCAAACCCTTCAACAGAATTCTCTGGCGCGAATTCTGCTTAGTTCCCAAACGCACGTTGCCCTTGATAATGCATTAGAGCGGATTCAAGCCAAGAATCCAAATTTGAAGCTGATCCGCATCGGCAATCATGAGCGGGTGTCGGACGGTGTTTACTCGCTGCTGCTAGAAGAACAAATGGAAAAATGGCGATCGGAAGCGATCGCCAAAGGGCAGACATTCCTTGCTGACTGGTCTGTACGCAGTGGAATTTCTCAACAATAATTGCAGACAGCAGTTCTATTTCAAGAGTTGAGAAATATTGCCTTAAAGCTGGATTCTTTGCGAGTCGAACTGACAATTCGCAAGCAGGAGAGAGAAGATAAATTCTCTGGATTGGATAACGAAGGAAATCCTAAATCGCGGCGAAAACGAAACATCCCGGCAGCAAGGTTGGAGGAGTTTCAGCGTTTAGAAGAAGAGATTAAACAGTTAGAAAAACAGGCAAAGGCAGCACGGGATGAGCAAAAACAGAAAGCAAAAATACTGGAAAAAATAGCTGGAATTACAACCGAAGAAATACTGAAGATGTCTTCGGAAGAGCTTGGACAATGGAGCCAGATATCGATCGATCCTAATGCGCCCAATGCGAAAATGCTGCAACAGCTTATTAGCCTTCAAACTGACTGGTTAGAGCAGTTTGGACGCAACGATCGATTCAATGCACCGCTAATTAAGCGCTCGCAAGTCGTCGCCGGAACTTGTATCGGCGTTCCTAGAGAAATTTACGACATTGAATTCGATCTCTGTATTGTTGATGAAGCTTCAAAGGCAACTGCCACAGAAGTTTTAGTGCCGATGGCGCGTTCTAAAAAGTGGATACTGGTAGGCGATCCAAAACAACTTCCACCCTTTCAAGATGAAGCTAGTAGGAATGTTGAGTTTTTGGAAGAGTACGAATTAACTCTAGAAGATATTCAAGAAACACTCTTCGATCGTCTTTTGAGAATATTGCCAGATGGATGTCGTAAGATGCTGACAATTCAACATCGGATGGTGGAACCGATCGGTAAACTTATCAGCACCTGCTTCTACGACAGTCAATTAGACAGCAATGGCCCTGAAATCGATCAAACGCTGAATAAAGTTTTACCACGACCTGTTACTTGGCTGACTACATCAAAGTTGCCAAATAGTCGCGAAAAAAGTGTAGGGTCTAGCTTCGATAACTCCTGTGAAGTGAGAGCGATCGCTCATTGGTTAAAACAACTGAATTCAGTCGCAGAAGTAGCTCAGAAACATTACAGCGTTGCAGTTCTGAGTGGTTATGCAGCGCAACTGAAACTACTGAATCGCAGCTTAGATTCAGAACAAAATAGCTTGAAAGCGTTGGCGATTGAGTGCAATACAGTCGATGCCTTTCAAGGGCGTGAAGCAGATATCGTTCTCTACTCAGTCACACGATCTAACAAGGATGGCAAAGTTGGATTTCTCCGAGATGAAGCCAGATTGAATGTGGCATTATCCAGAGGGCGAATCGGTTTGGTCATTGTTGGCGACAGTCAGTTCTGTCGCTTGCTTAGCAATAGCCCTTTATATCGCGTTCTGCAATACATTGAGCAACACCCAACAGATTGCAAGCTGGAGGATCTGAACCCATGAATTTGGACGAACCTACATCACTGAGTTCGGAAGAATTGCGCCGCTATGATAATCGCTCTGGGTTCGATCTGGTTTGCTCTCAGGAAGTCGGATTGCCCGTTTACAAGATTACTGTTGATGCCCTGACCCAAATTCGCAAACCAATTCCACCAATTGAAGAGTACGTTCTTAAGGCGATCGATATTGGTCTTTCATCCGAAGAAGAAATCGCTGGATTGCTAGGCTTGGAATTACCAACAATCAGGGAAGCAATGGTTAATCTACGAGTGAGTGAAGACATTGATCTGTTTGCACCCGATGCTTCACAGCTTCAAGTATGGAAACTTACTAAGAAAGGTGAGAAAACCTTGCATTCAGCTAGGATTATTGTGCCAGAGGAAAGAACTTTAGAGATTAATTTTGATGGACTCCTGCGAATTCCGCGCTGGTATGGTCAGTTAGAAAAAGCCTTGCTGAAGCCAAAAAATTTGCGAGACGAGGGTATTGTAGAAATTGAACCCTCGCCCAAGCGTCCTCCAGAATTGTCTGACCTGAAGCTCAAGGATGTTGATAAGGTTATTCAGGAAATTGAGAAAGCTAAGGGCAAGAAGTCCAAGATTTCCCAAGAACAAGATTTGCTGGCATTGAAGGCGATCGAACGTCGGCAACGATTCTTTCAACCTGCGACTGCACTGGTTTACAAAGAAAAAGACAGCGACGAAATTCAGGTGGCATTTGTAGTTGATGGCATTCTCTCTAATGAGCATGAGACTGCTTTTGCTCGTTCAAATAGTTCTAAAAAAATCCGCAGCCAAATAATTGATGCTTTACAGAAAAATGAACCACTCAAGCTGGCTGAAGAACTGTTGGGACAGCAGTTTGTCGCGAAGAATCTGGTCGATCCAGATGTCATAACTGCCAAAGTAACTGAAGCTAAAGCAGAGATTGAAGCGCAAATTGAATCTACTCAAGAAAAACTAGACCAAACGAATGATGAGGATGAAAAGAACAGCCTGATTCAACAGCTTCAGGAAAAAGAACAACAAATCGCACAGCTGCAAGCCCAAATGGATTATATGCTCGCTTCGGTGCCGATGCGTTGGTTAGAAATGTATGAGCATCGCCCTCTGTTGGAGCAAGCGCTGAAAGAGAGTCAGGAACGTTTAATGATTATCTCACCTTGGATTCGGGCTAATTCTGTCAACCAATGGTTCCTCCAGCAACTTGAGAATTTGCTGGAGCGAGAAGTTAAGGTTTTCATCGGGTATGGTTTGGGCGAGAAAGACGAAAATCGCTATTCAGCAGATATTAAAGCTGAGAAGACTTTGCAAAAGCTGGCAAACCAGTATTCTAAGACCTTCACGCTCAAGCGACTAGGAGATACTCATGCCAAAATTCTGATCTCAGATACCAAGTTCGCTGTCACCACAAGCTTCAATTGGTTGTCATTCAAAGGTGAGCGCGATCGCACCTTTCGTGACGAGCGAGGAACGCTGGTTTCCGAACCCCACAAAATTGACGAGTTGTTCGATAACCTACTAAAGCGATTGACCAAGGGGTTGTAGTTGTAGCTTGAGACTGGGTGGTGTCCAATTGAATTGACCAGGACTTATATCATGTCCGGTCGATTACCCATAATTAGGAGTAGGGAACATTATTAACGTTATCTGTTTGTCCGAGATATCTATGATGTTCCCTACGCAACGACGCGGTGAGGTTTTTTTATTATGGGCAATTCAACGGACATGATATTACGCACCTTGGCAAAGAAATATCGCCACATTCGTAATGATATTCAGCCTGATGTTTTCGCAATATTCCTAACCACTCTGACAGAAAGCCTGCACTTGTGCTTCGGATAAGCCCAAAATTTCAGCAACCTGACTAACCTGCATCCCCGCAGCCAGGAGATTTCGGGCAGCTTGACGCAGTTGACCCTGTGCCTTTTCTTTCTCTAGACGTTCTCGTTCTTTCTCTAGGCGTTCTTGTTCTTTTTCTAGGCGTTCTTGTTCTTTCTCTAGGCGTTCTTGTTCCGTATCGGTCAGTAGCCAATTTCCTTGCCGATCGCACCATCGCAACCAATCACTCGGAACATCCTCAAAAACCCCTGACCAAATGCCCAATCCAATCTCTAAATCAGTTAACCAGATGCGGGGATTCTGCGGTTGAATTAACTGTTCAAGATAGCGTCCACCATCCAATTTAAAATGTCGCAACTGTTGCGTGTAGCGACTGTAAACGATGTAGTGTGGAACCCGCAGATACTTTTCGTACACCTCAAATTTACGCGGTGGTGTTGGGCGTGTCAGTTGCTTTGGATCTATTTCCTCTACCTCTTCCGATCCATTCGAGATTTCAGTGTAAAAACGTCCCAAATCTTCGCTTTCGGTTCCGGGGGACAAGAATTCTACCACCACATAAGGATTCTGTCCTTCCTGCCAGCTGACATAACTGCGGCGCAACTCAATACCCTCGTATAGACGCGAGACATTAACTACCAGAAACCAATCCGGACGTTTGTGCCATAAAGGATGCTTGACATCGTAGTAGAGGTTGAGGTCAGATGCCGTGAAGCAATTCTCGCGGGAGTATTCGGTTAAGCGCAGAGTTCGGCTCAATAATTGGGGTTGGAGGTCGTGAAATTCGTCGGGCAAACCAGGTTCCTCCGGGAATTCGCTGGGTAAATCGTACATCGTCGGCAGAGTTTCTTTCGGCGACAAGGGCGGATCTACTTGCTCAATCAACCTGCGGGGAATTAGAGCCATCGCCACCTCCAATTGAGTTTCAACCTTAATTTAATATTATCCTAAATTGCTAGTTATCTTCTGCAGGTTGCTAATGGCTAATGGCTAATGGCTAATCGTACAGATGGAAAATATGCCTACGAGCAATTAGCTATTAGCAATTAGCAATATTAGCAAACCACGATACTTATAACTAGCAAATTGGGTTATTATTGAAAAAGTTACCCCGGCTGAAAACGATGAATCAAGCACTAATGGAGCAGTTACAGCAGGCTTATCGAGACTTGGATTTGTTCCCACTGATAGAGCCAGAAGACATTGAGCGCTTTCGAGTAGAATACGGTCGCGAAGTGCTGGTTAGACTAAAGCGAGAGGTGGAAGCTTCGGCTAAAGATGGCAAGGTAATTTTTGCCGGACATCGAGGCTGTGGTAAGTCTACCTTGCTCAAACGCTTTTCAGTGGAAATGCAGGATAAATTCTTTTCTGTCTTCTTTTCCATTTCTGACTTGATTGAAATGTCTGATGTCAGTCACGTCAATATTTTGTATGCGATCGCATTGATGTTACTGAGTCGGGCCACTAAAATCAACATTCCAGTCTCAGAGAGTATTAAGCGATCGCTTTTAGGCTGGATAAATACAACTCAAAAAGAAACTGCCGAACAGGAAACTAAGTCTGAAACAGCCATAGGTGGAAATGATATATTTAAGTTAATTACCCTCAAGTTGCAACAGGAACGCACTTTTCGCAAGGAATTAGAAAAAACTTATGAGAAAAAGCTGTCTGATTTAGTCCGCAATATCGATTTACTGGCAGTGGCGATTCAAACTGCTAAGAAAAAACCCGTTTTGGTAATTATTGATGACTTAGATAAACTCGATTTGATCGTGAGCGAACCGATTTATCGTAATAAGGTCAAAGCTTTGTTTTCTCCTGGATTTAAAATTGTATTTACCATTCCTATTTCGGCAATTCAAGAACCGCAAGTAATGGGGGCGCTGACTTCAGAAGGAATTGTCCGCCCCCAGCTTTTTCCTGTAACTAAGTTTTACCAGCACCACGATTGTCGCAATCCTCATGCACAGCCAATTGCCAAAAATATTAACCTGTTTCATAAAGTGCTGCAAAAACGATTTCCACCGGGACTTTTAACCCCTCAAATCGCCGATAAAATCGTGTTGCTGAGTGGCGGCGTGATTCGGGAATTGGTGCGGATTGCGCGCGAGTGCTGTACTGAATGTATGGTGCAACTGGAAATCGATACCGAACAGGACAATATTCAAATCGATGATGAAATTTTGACCACGGCATTACGGAATTTACGCAATGATTTTGCGCGGCAGATTAGTTCTAGTCAGTTGTATGAAACTTTGGTGCAGGTATACAAAACGCTTAAGCCCGCTGAAGGGGACGCTTTCGTCAAGTTATTGCACGGTTTGATGGTGCTAGAATATGAGAATGATGCCTTGTGGTATGACGTTCATCCGATTGTGGTTGAGCTTTTGAAGCGGGAAAAGCTAATTGCTAATGGCTAATGGCTAATTGCTAATTGTTAGAGATGAAGGAGTTTGAAGAGGAATATCAAAAGGAAAATAAACGGAATTTGCGAAAGCTGATTCTGTCGATAAATGCTAGCTTTGGCAAGCTGAATCTGCTGATTGCGATTTGCGATAATCGTAGGTACAGAGATGAGGTGATTCAAACTTATGAAACGGAATTACGCGCTAAAGGTGTCCGATCGGATCGGATTAAAATTAATGGCAATCAACCTAGTTTGAAAGAAAGCTTGCAAAAGCTAGTCGAACAACAATCTAAAGGTGAGTTAGATAAGTTATATGTAGTTACGGTTTTGGGGGCAAGCGATTTACTCGATCTGCGATTGAGGGAGCCAAAATCAGCTCTGGAACGCTTTCTATTTTCGGTACAATGGACGCGGGAGGCGCTGGGATCTTTTCAGTTTCCGATTGTGTTGTGGGTGACGCAACGGATTGCGGCAGAATTGGCTAAACAAGCGCCGGATTTTTGGAGTTGGCGCGGGGGAGTTTTTGAATTTTTCTATCCGACAGATACGCGCAGTTTGTCGCAGGATGTGATTATCCCGGAAATTCGCGAACCGATGGATCGGGAACCTTTAGCAGATATCGAAGAATTACAGCAACAGATCGATAACTTAAAAAAGTTAGAACCCGATTCTCCCTTGTTGGGAAGTTTGTATCAAACTTTGGGAGAAACTTACTTTCAAAAGGTACAACGAGGTCAATCTAAGTCGCCACAAACAGATTTGGACTTGTCGATCGCATCCCTTCAGCAAGCTGCACAAGAATTTGAAAAATCCGATCGCAAATCGGAATTAGCTGATTGTCTGGAATGGATTGGCTACATTCAGAAATCCGTTGGCGACTGGAATCAAGCTGAGGCAAATTTCCAGAAGTCGTTGCAATTGCGCCAAGAATTAGGCGATCGCGCCGGGATGGCAACTTCTTATGGACAATTAGGCGATATCGAACGCAATCGGGGCAATTGGGAGGCAGCTGAGAGTCTGTATCGACAATACCAGCAAATGTGTCAAGAATTAGGCGATCGCGCCGGGATGGCAACTTCTTATGGACAATTAGGCGATATCGAACGCAAACGGGGCAATTGGGATGCGGCTGAGAGTCTGTATCGACAATGCTTGCAAATTGAGCAAGAATTAGGCGATCGCGCCGGGATGGCAAGTTGTTGGGGATTATTAGGCGATATCGAACGCAATCGGGGGAATTGGGAGGCGGCTGAGAGTCTGTATCGACAATACCAGCAAATGTGTCAAGAATTAGGCGATCGCGCCGGGATGGCAAGTTGTTGGGGAGTATTAGGCAGTATCGAACGCAAACGGGGCAATTGGGATGCGGCTGAGAGTCTGTATCGACAATCGCTTAATCTGGCGACAGATTTGAACTACACATGGCAAATGGCACATAGCAATTACGACTTAGCCCAACTCTATCGCGCTACAGACAACTCCACCCTCGCCCAACAACACTACCAAACTGCCCACCAACTTTTCACCCAGATCGGGGCAAAGAAAGAAGTAGAAAAGATAGAGAAAGAGTGGAGAGATTTAGAATTTTAGATTTTAGATTAGTCAAAGACTTGCGGCAGGCAAGATAAACTATTAAATAGCCTTGGAGATGCGGTTATGACCATCAAAGAACAACTCCTCCAAACGATTGAAACCCTGCCCGATGAACTACTGGCAGAAACGCTGAAATTTGTCCAAAACCTTCAGCAACCAATTCGCCAAACCCCTGGAATTTGTGGCGGCGCGGCGCGTATTCGGGATACGCGCATACCAGTGTGGACTATAGTTACCTACCAACAACAAGGCGCAACGGATTGGGAACTGCTTCATAATTACCCTGGACTCACTCTCCAAGATCTCCAAGCGGTGAGGAATTATTATCAACTCAACAGAGAAGAAATAGATCGCCAAATTGCTGAGAACGAGTAAATGCTGAAGTTCTATTCTAATGAAAACTTCCCAATGGAAATGGTCTATTTGATGAGGTCACTTGGCTATGACGTTTTGACCTCATACGAAGCTGGACAAGCCAATCAAAAAATTCCAGACGAGGGAGTGCTTATATATGCTACAAATGCAGGGCGCATCGTCATTACCGAAAATCGCCAAGATTTCATCGAACTCCATTTTACCACCTCGAATCATACAGGAATTGTCATCTGTAAAGCCGATCGAGACTATGCAGGCAAGGTGCAGGCACTCCACAACTTTTTTACCCAGGATACACAGCCTATGGACAATCGTTTAATTCGGGTGATGAAGCAAAATGTGAAAGGAAGCCAACAGGCATTTACAATTCACGAATACTCAAAGTAGCCCAACAGCACTACGAAACCGCCCACCAACTTTTCACCGAACTCGGTGCAAAGAAAGACGTAGAAAAAATAGAGAAAGAGTGGAAACAATCCTAACCAACCGCCAACTCAGTATACTCTCGCATCATCGGCGGATTGAAGCCCAAGACAATATCAGATTTCGGCACACCCAACTCTACCAATTGATTAGCAATCCCCACCTCTGTCCCATCTTGTTGAATCCAAATCTTGCCATCCACAATATCGAGATGAAGCACCACACCATAGATGCGTTCTGCCTCGCGCCACCCAACATAAACCAGTTGATAATGGTCGTGAATCGGAGCGAAAATCGTCTGAGCTTGAATGCGACGATCCCAAACTTTTGCAGCGCGTTCTGTCAGCAATTGCTCGATATAGTTGCGATAACAATCTAGTTTTTCCATAGTACTATCGTCTCCTGAGCGATGTTGTATATTAGCAATGGCACTTGATTCTGCTCAGTTAGCTCTTGAATAAACGGCATCATCAGAAAGCGATCGTAGATATGTTGAGGAGCAGCTAAATAAAGCTTGCGATCGGGTTCTTGTTTTGCCAAAGCCGCTCGATAAGTAATAAATTGACCTGCGCCATAAAATTCGGAAATTTGAGAAGCACCCAGAAAACTTTTGATTTCAACGGCTATTTTTTCAGTGCCACGTTCTGCGGCGATCGCTGTTTCCGCACCGAGGTCTATTTCCAGATCGAAGCTACCTGCTTGCAGAGGATAAGGATCGTGGGTAATTTGCCAACCTTCTTTTTGTAAAGCTGTTTTAACTATTTGATGATATCTGTCTTTGGCAGACATAGCTTCAAGGCTGCTACAAGTCTTAGATCTCTATCATAATGCAATCTGATTACTCGGCGATCGCCAGATTACTCAAAACGAGTAAAGGCTGAAGTTATATTCTAATGATAATTTCCCGATGGAAATAGTCTATTTGCTGATTAGAATAGAGAGTACAGACACTCGTGCAACTAAATAGAACACCGATGACCCCCCTCGAACTGCGACAAAAAATCAACCAGCAGCTAGACAGCCTACTTCCCGAACAACTTACCCTCGTCAGCAATTTTCTCGATGTTCTGCAAGCGATCGCTCGCTCTCGCCCTCTTCGCACACTCGCACCAATTAAACGGGGTAAAAAAGCGATCGACCTCCTACAATTTGCTGGAACCTGGCAAGGCGACGATCTCGATGAATGCCGCCAGTTTGTTAAAGACAATCGCAGCCAAGCAGAATTCTGATGTATTTATTAGATACCAATCATTATTGTTAAATATATGACTCGTTTAACAGAAACAATGAAAGCAATCAAAGTGATGGGAACGATTAACGACCAAGGACAATTGTCTTTGGATCAACCGTTAAAGTTGACTAAAAATAGTCGCGTTGAAGTGATTGTCCTGATTCAAGAAGACTCAGAAATCGATCAAGACGATACCCCTGTTGCAGAAATCCTGGCAGATTTCCGTCAAGCTTGGCACGAAGCAATGACTGGAAAGACGATTCCTGTTTCTCAACTATGGGAAGGTATCGAAGATGTCTGAGGGATTACCAATTCAAGTTGAAGCAGCACCAACCTTCAACCGCAATTTACGCACTTTGGCAAAGAAATATCGCAACATTCGTAATGATATTCAGCCGGTTATCGAACAATTGCAAAGGGGAGAGTTTCCAGGCGAACGCATTTCCGGCATCGAGTATGAAGTTTTCAAGCTGCGAGTTAGAAATAGTGATGTTCAAAAAGGCAAAAGTGGCGGATATCGGTTGCTTTACTATGTCAGAACGGTGACAGGAATTATTTTGCTAACAATTTACACAAAATCTGAACAAGCTGATATTGCAGCAGATGAAATTAGAAGCATTATTGCTGAGTACCAACAACGCGCAGTTGAAGCAGGGAATGAAGAAAAGGAAGAATCATAGACTATTGCTATTTTCAGTCAAATTAATCGGGGTAGGGACACGGCATCAATATGTTTTGTCGCCAAATCAAAGGTTTTCTGCTGCCGTGTCCCTAACATGTTGCAAATTACAAATCAATGGGGGTAGGGAACATCAATAACTTTTGTCGCCCGATTAAAGGTTTTCTCCTGTTCCCTACAATGTTGCAAATTACATCTTACCTTTCTGCATCACTTCTTGCAGGTGCTGACGCAGTTCTTGTGCGTGACGCAAGTCGTCTTGCTGCAACTTTTGGAACAGTTCTACACAAGGCTGAGAACCGATTTCTTGTGCGTCTTGGATATAGGTTTCATATGCCTTAAGCGCTTCAGACTTGTTTTGCAATACTGTCAGCAAGTCGTATTCTAGGTTATTGATGGCGCTGGTTCCTTGATTAGTATCCATATATTTGGCCTCCACTAAGATTTCCATCCACAACGGTGACGTATCTTAGGAAGGCTGTTCATCTATCGAAAAGGGTATTATGTAACAGTTGACAGTTGACGACAGTTGACAGTTGACAGTTGACAGTTGACAGTTGATAGTTGATAGTTGACAGTCTATTTTGCTTGAGTTAATAGTCCTTGTCTTGCGGACGCAAGTTTGTGTAGCGGCACCCTTAAGGGTGCCGCAACCCAAACGTTCGCCACAAGGGCGGTATTTAAACAAAATTCAAACAGCTAAAAAGGCTCGTACTTAGACGA
>NZ_JBHFNP010000193.1:0-13456 GCF_041929235.1 Microseira sp. BLCC-F43 | reverse complement strand
TCCCCCTTCCCTTGCAGCGAAGGGGCTTTCTTTCTCCCCCTTCCCTTGCAGCGAAGGGGCTTTGTTTCTTTCTTTCTCCCCCTTCCCTTGCAGCGAAGGGGGTTGGGGGGTTAGGTCTTTTATAATGCGAGGGGCATTGCCAAATTTACACGTACAGCTTGCAATTCTTTTGCCTTATCTTCTGGAAGCGCGTCGTTAGCAAACATTCCCGCTGCTAGTTCGGTTCCAGCTAGATATTTTAACCGATCACTTGTACGATAAGGTGGATAAAACTCGGCGTGTAAGTGCGCTTCTGGATGGTAACTTCCATCGGTTGGTGCTTGAAACCACGCCATTAAATACGGAAAGGGACGATGCCACAAACCATCGTATTTAAGGGTAACTGTTTTTAACGCCCTCGCCAGTCCTTGACGCTGCTTTTCGGTCAAATCTAAAAATGTCGCTGCGGGTTGAATCGGGGCAATCCAAACTTCGTAGGGATAGCGGGCGCAAACGGGAACGAATGCGATTGCTTCCTCATCCAAATAAAGGATTCTTTGGTTATCTTCTATTTCTTTTTGGATTAAATCTTGCAGCAAACCTCGCTGATGTTCTTGGTAATATTTTTGCTGCATTTCTAACATTCTTGCTGGCACAGGTGGCACAAATGGATAGGCGTATATTTGCCCGTGGGGATGCAGCAACGTTACCCCCATTTCTACGCCTTTATTCTCGAAGGGGAGGACGTATTTTATCTGCGGGGAATCTCCTAATACGCGGGTGCGATCGCTCCACACCTGCAACAATAATTCCAGATGATCCAATTCCAACGTACTCAGATAAGCATTTGGATCTTGTGTAAAAACAACAACCTCGCACGCCCCGTTAGCTGGTAAGGTATCGACAATGCTAACAGGCGCATCCGTTGCCCCCAGGGTCATAGAAGGAAAACGGTTATCAAATACCGCCACGTCATACTTACCTGGCGGCAGTTCTGTTGGAAACTTCGGATCGATAGTCGGTGCCAGGGGGTTATATTCCGGCGGCGGCATGAAAGTGCGCCCCTGACGGTGACTGGCATACGCCACCCATTCTCCCCGCAAGGGATGCCAGCGCAAATGGGGGTTTGCCCCAACAGGTTCATCGCTGGGACTGGGGGCGATAATTCCCTCATCAATCGGATATCGGCTGTATAAGGTCAGTTTGCGACCATCTGGTTTTAACAGCGTCTGGGAGTACATCTTTTGGCGAATTTCAGCTTTCATTCTTGAGAGTATAGCTGCCGAGCTTTCCTACCCGCCCCTACCTATAGTTGCAAATTAACATTTGTGAGCGAAAAGCCCAAATTTGAGCGGGACTAACCCAAGAAGAGCCTATCACCAAAGTTTCTTGCTGCTATCTCTACTTCCCAAACCGACGATTTTTCATAGAAATCCGGTTTCTTTGCGTCAGTCTTTTTGATGTCACTTTTTATTTAGACAAAGCATAAATAATATTGCTAAAATTGCCAAAATGCTAATTTAAGAAGAGATAAATTTCTACTATCTAAAGATAGATTATCAACAGGGCAATTGTAGTGAACAGATTATTTATTCGCCCAGGGTTGCATACAACTAAGTCTTTTGGCAACCAATCCTTGCCAGTGTTGGCAGGAATCGCTGTTTTAGCAGCTACCCTGTTCCTCCGACAAGCTTTGATTGCACAGGAGGAGGCTGCAATTGAGCGCACGCTTCGCTTACAAGCAGAGAATGCGAAAATCCAGCTGACAGAAAATCTGCTGGGGCAAACCCAGGCGCTGGTTCGGATGGCTGAGGGTTGGGAGATGGAAGGAAAACCGCGTCAGGAATACTGGGAAGCTGATGCAAAGCTTTATGTTCAGGACTACCCCGCTTTCCAAGCGATTGAATGGGTAGATGCCTCTAATTATGTACGCTGGGTTGTGCCACTTAAGGGAAACGAAGTGGCGCTCAACCTCAACCTGGGGTTTGAACCGAAACGGTTGAAGGCGTTGGAGGGTTCTAGAAACACAAGTCAATTAGTTTTTACCCCCACTATCGAACTCAAGCAAGGTGGCAAAGGATTTCTGCTTTTCGTACCCATCGGCAGCAGACTCGACTTCGGTGGGTATATTGTGGGTGTATTTCAAACTGAAAAATTCTTCGACTACACTTTCAAAGAGTTAGATAGGCGGGTTGGACGTAAATACGGGGTAGCAATTTTTGAGGGCAATGAGGAAATTTATAGCCATTACCACAGCAGTAGGCGAAACGATCAAAAATGGAGTTATCAGAAGACGATCAATTTTTACGGTATCACTTGGCATCTGCGGATTTGGCCTGAGCCGGAGTTAGTTGAAGAAAAATCTCTACTAGATGAATTAATTTTGGCTGGGGGAGTAACTATAGCTTGCTTGCTTTCTGGGACAATTTTTTTATTTCAAACCAGCCAGCGCCAGGTAAAAAAACTTGATGCAGCCAACCACAACCTGGAAAGTGAAATCGTTGAACGCCAACGAGTAGAAGAGGAGTTAAAAAAAAGCGAGAGGCTATTTCGCATCTTGGCTGAAATCTCCCCGGTGGGAATTTTCCGCTCAGATGCTGAGGGACAAATTATTTATGCCAACGAACGCGCTTGTCAAATCTTTGGCGCTCCCTTGGAAGACTTGGTGGCATGGAAATGGGGCAATTACATTCATCCAGAGGATCGACAACGAGTCTATAAAACCTGGCTATATGCGATCGCTCATCAAATTCCTTGGCAGGAAGAATACCGTCTCTTACATCAGGAAGGAAAGGTAATCTGGGTCTTAGCCCAAACCGATTTAGAATGGAAAGAAACAGGCACTGTCATCGGATATGTGGGGACTTTAACCGACATCACCTTTCGCAAACAAGCAGAATTTGTTCTGCAACAAGCACTAGCAGCAGCCGAAGCAGCTAATCGCGCCAAAAGTGCCTTTCTTGCTTCTATGAGTCACGAACTGCGTACTCCTCTCAATGCGATTCTCGGCTTTAGCCAGATCCTATCTTCGAGCGAGTCTTTGACGCTAGAGGAACGGGAACAGATAGAGATTGTTAATCGTAGCGGTCAGCATTTGCTCGAGCTAATCAACGACATTTTGTCAATGTCCAAAATTGAAGCGGGTCGCATTACCTTAAATGAAACTTGCTTTGATTTGTACGGACTACTCGACTCAGTTAAAAATCTGCTGCTATTCAAAGCCAAATCTAAAGGATTGCAGTTTGTTTTTGAATACGCACAAGACATTCCCCAATACATTCAAACCGATGAAAGCAAACTCCGCCAAGTCCTGATTAATCTCCTGGGTAACGCGATTAAATTTACCTCGACTGGCAGCGTTACCTTGCGCGTAAAAACAGCTCTGGAGATGGGGAGATGGGGAGATGGGGAGAATGTAAATTCAAATTCCCCTCTGCACTCAAATCATCTCAGCCTTTGGTTTAACGTCGAAGACACTGGACCTGGTATTGCCCCTGAAGAAATAGACATTTTATTTGAACCGTTTGTGCAAACCAAAACAGGACAAAAATCGATTGAAGGAACCGGATTAGGTTTACCTATTAGCCGCTCGTTTGTCAGATTGATGGGGGGAGATATCGCCGTTAACAGCACCCTCGGTCAGGGTTCAATTTTTACATTTGATATCAAAGTGACCTTGGTAGATTCGGCGGATCTTGAAACAACAGTAACCAGTCGGCGAGTCATTGGTTTAGAGCCAAATCAACCAAAGTACCGCATCTTAATTGTTGAGGATATAGCAGAGAATCGCCTTCTGCTTGTCCAACTGCTTGCACCCTTGGGATTTGAACTGCGTGAAGCTATCAATGGTAAAGAAGGTGTTGAAATGTGGCAGAATTGGCAACCCGATCTAATTTTGATGGATATGAAAATGCCAGTAATGGATGGCTACGAGGCAACCAAGCGGATACGCGAAGCACCAAACAGTCAGGATACTGTTATTATTGCCCTGACAGCCAGTGCATTTGATGAGGAGCGAGAAGATATTTTAAAGGCTGGTTGTAATGACTTTGTTAGTAAACCGTTCCTAGCGGAAATTTTATATGAAAAAATAGCGCTTTACTTAAACATTCGCTATGTCTATGCACGAGAAAATCAAGCTGCTTCAACTGGGCAATCCCTACAGCCTTTGAACTTGACAAAAGAGGCGCTAAGTGTTATGCCAAATGAGTGGTTAGAAGAGCTATATCAGGCAGCGATCGCACTCGATGAAAGAGAAATTATCGAACTGATTAAACAAATTCCCGCTCGTGAAGCTGTTCTTGCCAAAATTTTAACAGATTTAGTCGATAATTTTCGTCTAGACGTGATTGTCAGTTGTTTAAATGAGGAATTTTGAAACGAATAACGCAAGGGTTTTGCTCATTGCTCATTGCTCATTGCTAATATAGGATTTTTACTCACATTAGCCATTAGCCATTAGCCATTAGCTGCTATGCATGAGATAAATAGCAACTTGAGTTAATAAGTAGGTGGAGGGAAATAAAGTGAAAATAGTTATCTAAGCATAGGGCGGGCAGAATGCCCACCCCACAAGAATTTCACCTCTCTTGTGGGGTGGGCGTCCCGCCTGCCCTCTGTTTAGTTTATTTATACTAACCTACTTATTACCTCAAATTGTTGCCTTTGAGTCTGCAATTCATCGGCTAAAGGCTGATAAATTTCTCTTTCTCCCACGTCATTAGGATAATCCCAAAGACCGTTGTGGCAGTGGCGGTCATCTTCCCAACCAGGGTGATTTACAATTGGGTATAAACAAATTCCTTCAACTGGAATCCCCATTTTAATTGCTGCCAATACTTCACCGCAGACATACTTAAACCAAAGCGGTCTAAAATCATCCTCTGTTCCCGTTTCTGCAACGAACAAAGGACGCTGATACCGCTCTGAAACCTCCTGTAACATGTATCGAAATGGGGTATACAGCGGATCTGTTATTTTCATCGGTTCTTCGTTGTGAATCCACTGATTCCGGTCGTAATAATTCACACCGATGATATCGAGATATTTTTCTTGACCGCCTAGTTCGGGATGTTGCCTTCCAGCAATCATATCCCAAGCTTGATATTGGGCTAGGCGATAATTTTCGGCGATAATGCGATCGCTCAACTTCTTCGGGTCGGCAATAATATTAATCACCGGATCGATCTGGCAAATTCTGGCTTTGGGATTCACATCCCAAACGGCTTCCGTTGCTGCGATCGCTGCTCGTACCAATTGTACCTTTAGTTCGTCTCCCCGCCCTGAGGCAAACGGATTGATAAATCCTTTATCGCCACCCGCCCAAGCCACAAAGGAAATCTCATTTACAGGTGTAATGAAAGGAATAGCATCGCTTTCATCTTTTAGCAATTGGGTAAAAGCACGCGCCAAACGTTCAAATCGCTTGACAAATTCGGGACTAAAGATATCAATATCATCAGGCCAGCCATAGTGGAATAAATCCCACATTACCTGCATCCCCATTTTATTTGCAGTCCGCAAAATAGGTAGCACGGTGGCAAAATCAAGTTTACCCTGACGTTCGATTAAGTGCCAGCGAATCCCTTCCCTGACGGTAAAAATCCCTTGGTCTTGCAAGCGCTGAAAATCAAGGGCAACAAATTGATCGTGGAAGGTAGAAGCAACGACATCTAAGCGCCTACCCGAACGTGTATGGTGGGTGGAACATTCAAATCCACCCATGAAGAAACTATTGAATATGGTCATTGGTGATTGGTAATTGGTAATTGGTCATTGGTAATGGGTAGCGGGTAGTGAGTAGTAGGTAAATTTTTTCTATCTATTACCAATTACCCATTACCCATTACCCATTACCTATTAACGCAAGTTGCTAGTTATAAACAAGGGCGTTGCCAGCTGGCTAATTGCTAATTGCTAATATAGTATTTTTACTGACATTAGCCATTAGCCATTAGCCATTAGCTGCTATGCATGAGATAACTAGCAACTTGAGTTATTACCGATTTGCTGGTAAAAACTCAGCTTCCGGTAATTTTGATTCAACAGGCGGGGAAATGACATCTTCCTCGCGGATAGTCCATCCTAAAGTTGCTGCGGCGATCGCTTCGATCGGAAACTTCGGCGTGCGATCTGCATATAATAACCCGTTGGCTTCTTGGAACGTATCTGTCAATTGGGTATAGCAAAAGCCGCTGAATAATTCTACTTTATTCACCGCATTTAGTAGCGCGGTATACCGCATTTGCAACTCAGATGTGTTTGAGGAACGAACGTATCCCCACACTTTCTCCCCTTCGGGGTTATTGCGTTCCGCGTAGGCAATGCCGCCAAATTCAGTTAACATGATTGGCTGTCCTCGGTGGGGGTGTCCGTCTAAAGTCAGGATGCGACCTCCGGGGCGCTTGTGAGCGAACAATTCGGTTAAATTAACTTGAGGGCCGTAGCGTTTTGCTAAAGTACGGGGATTGTTATCGTAATCGTGGATAGCGAGAATATCAGTTGCCACACTTTCCCAACCATCGTTACCAACGACAGGACGAGTCGGGTCTAAAGTTTTGGTCAAATGATACAGCGCTTGGACGCAATGTCGATGGGCGGGTGTTTCAACTAAGTTCGGTACGCCCCAAGATTCGTTAAACGGAACCCACACTACTATACAGGGGTGGCTGGCATCGCGCTCGATGACTTGGGTCCATTCTTTTGTCAGTCTTTCTACCGCTTTGGGTGTAAATCTGTAGGCGCTGGGCATTTCTTCCCAAACTAACAAACCGAGGACATCTGCCCAATATAAAAAGCGCGGATCTTCTATCTTTTGGTGCTTGCGTACTCCGTTAAACCCCATTGCTTTAACTAATTCAACATCCCGTTGAATTGCTTCATCATCGGGTGGCGTCATCAGGGTATCGGGCCAGTATCCTTGGTCTAGAATTAGACGCAGGTAGTAGGGACGACCGTTGAGCATGAAGCGATCGCGCTGTATACTCACCGCGCGCATAGCTGTATAAGACTTCACCTCATCCAGCAATTTGCCCTCGTGCCACAGTTCAATCTGAGCATCAATTAATGTCGGTTTTTCCGGACTCCACAACAACTCGTTGCGGTAGTCATCAATACCGGGGTCAGACAGGGCAATGCGGCGATGAATCTCTCCGTGAATTACTTCGTAGGTATCGTTGACCAACAGTTGACAACCTGCTGTCAGTTTTACCTTGATTTGCGTGCCATCTTTATATTCACCCGCCACAAACGCTTCAAAACCAATTTCCCAGCGTTCAAATTGCGGCGTCCAGCGAATACGATCGATATAGGTGTTGGGGACGCGCTCAACCCAAACGGTTTGCCAAATCCCGCTGGTGCGAGGATACCAAATACTGTGAGGCTCGCGCTGCCAATCTTGCTTTCCGCGCGGTTTTGCTAATTCATGGGGGTCATCTTCTGCCCAAACTGTGACTCGCTGACGCCCATGTTGATTTAAAACTGGTGTAATATCCGCACTAAACGGGGTATGCCCGCCTTCGTGTTCGATGATAAATTGATCGTTTACCCAAACTTTTGCCTTATAATCTACCGCCCCAAAGTGGAGTAATACCCGACCTTCCCCTTCAGGTACGTCAAATTCCCGCTCGTACCAGCAATTCGGATGAAATCCCGTATCTCCAATTCCGCTTCTAGAAGATTCCGGAGCAAAGGGAACTTCTATTGTATGAGTCCATTCAGAAATATCGTTGGGTTGCGCGTATTTACCCAGGTCGTCAAAGGTAAATTTCCACGCACCGTTCAGACACAACCAATGCGATCTCATCAGTTGCGGACGCGGATATGTCGCTCTTGAAGAACTAGCGCCGATAGCAGGCTCAGCGGTTTCTTTGACGTAACAATTTTCCAGCCACTTGCCTAATGATTGCATAAAAACATCTACCCCAGGTTATATTTCTATTCTATCTATTCTTAACAGATAATAAACAACTTTAAGTAAGTTTACAAAAAAAATTAATCTGCATTATTGATGAGTTTGCTTAACCCTTAATAAAGAAGAGTTCGCTTATACAAGTAAAAAAATAGTAGGGCAGAGATTGCTGACCCTACTACCGATCGCTCGACCTGTTATTGATGAGCTTGCACTATCTAGCCATTAACTCAAATTGTAATCGTTGCAGCTAATAGCTAAACGCTAATGTCAGGGAAAAGCTATATTAAGTAACTCTTACAATTAGCAATTAGCAATTAGCAATTAGCAACTTGCCTTAATTAGAAACACTCTCAAAAACTTGATCCAAACCAGTCAGTTCAAACAATATTCTGGCTTGTTCGTTCATCGAGCAGATAAAAAGTTTTCTACCCGCATCGCGAACTGTTTTGAATGCTAACACTAGAGCGAGTAAGCCAGAACTGGTAATACAAGCAACTTCTTTGAGGTCAATCAAAACCGTGTTGAATCCACCCTCAATAGTTCTGTCAATTTCTCGATGAAATTGACTGGCAGTTGTACTATCGAAAACCTTGGGAAACTTCACCACTGGAGTGATAATATTCTGATCGACGCTCGTCTTCATTTCACTGACCTCATTTCGACTCTTACTGATTGGAACCGACGTGACTATGCTGGCAAATTACAAATTAATAGCGGCATTCAAAATGAATTTTATTCGGCAAAAATACCGCTAACAATCTGTATATACTAGGTATACTTGCTTGACATAGCCTTAGTTAAAACATGTTAAGAAGATGTTAAACGTATAACGCGATTGGGCGAATTATTTCATCTATCGTAAGTAGGAACAAGTAGCTTTTAAAATAATTTGTAATATGTAATACAAATATAATAAGTGCTTACAAAACCTCACACAGGAAACGATGTGACTCAGGTTAAGAAGATAAACAAAACCACGAGCCACCTCAATTGATTGCTAATTGTATACTGTGACGATGCAAGTAATATAATTTTTATTACTCTAGGATGAGTTTTGCTACAAAAACAGAAGAAATTACTTCGCTCGGTAGAAGACTGAAGCAAAAAATCATCGTAAATTTTAATAAAGAGTTGCAAGCGGTTAAGTCTTTTGGTAGATGGGTCAAGGGCTAACACCTATCTTGAGGATGAGATCCAAGACAAAGCAAGCTTACACCATCAGGAGGTAATTAAACAAACCCCCCTGGGTTTTTAATGCCTTTTAATAGGCATCTAACTGAATTGACCTGTTAAACCAATCGGATAAAAGGTTTGCCAAAAACAATATGTTTGAACAAGAAGCTAAAATTAACAACTCAGTCACTCAGGTTGCTTCAAGGGAGGTGAAATCGCCACAAAAGCAGATGTCGAAAGCGGATTTAGGCACATCCAACGCACAGTTGCTAGCCGACCTGGTGTGTTTGTGTCATTTGCGATGGAATTTCGTGTATCAAAGACCGCAACATCTTTTAAGTCGCTGTGCAAAAGAGCGGCGGGTTTTCTTAATCGAAGAGCCGATTTTTAATGCCAATAATTCATCGGGACGATTGGAGATAGGTAAGTGCGAAAGTGGTGTGTGCGTGGTAGTACCGCATTTGCCGGAAGGGTTGAGTGAAGAAGAAGCGATTGCAACGCAAAAATCCCTTTTAGACGAACTTTTTCAACAACACCAGATCCAAGACTACATCCTCTGGTACTATACGCCGATGGCGATTCCTTTCACGCGCCACCTAGAACCCCAGGTAGTTGTCTACGACTGCATGGACGAACTATCTGCATTTAAAGGCGCGTCACCCATTTTAAGAGAAAGGGAAGTTGAACTGCTCCAGCGGGCAGACTTAGTATATACCGGCGGACAAAGCCTTTACGAAGCCAAACGCGATCGCCATCCAAATGTGTACGCCTTTCCCAGCAGCATCGAAGTACCCCATTTTGCTCAAGCGAGAACTTTAACCGCAGATCCTGCAGATCAAGCAAATATTCCCCATCCTCGTCTTGGTTTTTTTGGCGTCATAGACGAAAGGATGGACATCGAACTGTTAGCTGGAATCGCCGCAGCAAGACCAGATTGGCATTTGGTCATCATCGGTCCAGTGGTCAAAATCGATCCAAACATCTTACCACGCCCCCAAAATATTCACTATCTTGGGGGCAAATCTTATCAAGAATTACCTGCTTATATCGCCGGATGGGATGTCGCGTTACTGCCATTTGCCCGCAACGAATCAACGCGCTTTATTAGTCCCACCAAAACACCCGAATATCTAGCCGCAGGTAAACCAGTTGTGTCTACATCGATTCGCGATGTCGTGCGTCCCTACGGACAAGAAGGGTTAGTGGAAATTGCCGATACGGTAGAAGATTTCGTCGCCGCTGTTGAAAAAGTTATGGCTCGCAATCCGGAAACATCGGGATGGTTGAGTCGAGTTGATGCCTTCTTGGCAAATAATTCTTGGGATCGCACTTGGGCGCACATGAATCAATTAATCGAGTCGCAAATTAGCGTGAAAAAGACCTGAAGAAGCGGATTTTTGACGCGGATACACGGATGGGATCTCAGAAGTAAAAGCTGATGGGGCGGTGATTATTGTTATGAATCGTTCGTCAAACCCGCCCCTACACAACTAACCATTACCCATTACCCATTACCCATTACCCATTACCAAACGAGGTGTTCCAATGTTCGATTACTTAATTGTAGGTGCAGGTTTCTCTGGCAGCGTTATTGCCGAACGATTGGCAACCCAAGCGGGTAAAAAAGTCTTGGTTGTTGACCGGCGCAACCACATCGGCGGGAACGCCTATGACCACTATAACGATGACGGCGTTCTGATTCACAAATATGGTCCGCACATCTTTCATACCAACTCGCGGGATGTGTTTGAGTACCTTTCCCAATTCACCGCTTGGCGTCCCTACGAACATCGCGTTCTTGCCAGCGTAGACGGTCAATTGTTGCCAATTCCGATTAATCTCGATACGATTAACAAGCTTTACAGCTTGAACCTTACCTCATTCCAAGTTGAAGAATTTTTCAAATCGGTTGCCGAACCGAAAGAATATATCCACACTTCAGAAGATGTGGTAGTCAGTAAAGTTGGGCGGGAACTTTACGAAAAATTCTTCCGCAACTACACCCGCAAGCAGTGGGGACTCGATCCATCTGAACTCGACAAATCAGTGATTGCTCGCATTCCCACTCGCACTAACCGCGACGATCGCTATTTTACCGATACCTACCAAGCAATGCCTTTGTATGGTTTTACCCGCATGTTTTCAAACATGCTAAACCATCCGAATATCAAGGTAATGCTAAATACCGATTATCGCGAAATTCAAAAAGTTATCCCGTACCGCGAAATCGTTTTTACCGGACCCGTTGATGAATACTTTGATTACCGTTACGGGAAATTGCCTTACCGTTCTCTAGACTTCAAGCACGAAACGTTGAATAAACCCGTGCATCAACCAGCACCCGTTGTAAACTATCCCAACGAGCATCTCTATACCCGCGTCACCGAGTTTAAATACCTGACGGGACAAGAGCATCCTAAAACGAGTATTGTTTACGAATTCCCCCGTGCTGAAGGCGATCCTTATTACCCAGTACCGCGTCCGGAAAATGCCGAACTTTACAAGAGATACAAGGCATTAGCGGATGCAACGCCTGGTGTTTATTTTGTCGGTAGGTTGGCGACCTATAAATATTACAACATGGATCAATGTGTGGCTCAGGCGCTGACAACCTACAAACAAATCATCACCAAAGAACGCGATGAAGTCATCAAGGAACCGATCGTTTTATCCAATGGGAAGGAACCTTTAACCAGTTCTATGTCCTATTCTGCGCCAGAACCTGTATCGGCAAAGGGTAACGGTAAAGCAGCTGCTTATGCTGTTTCTGATAAATAACGCAAGTTGCTAATGGCTAATTGCTAATTGCTAATTGCTAATTGATGATTGCAAGAGCTAGTTAATCTACCATTTTTCCTGAGATTAGCCATTAGCCATTAGCCATTAGCCAGTATGCATGAGATAACTAGCAACTTGGGTTAAATAAGGATTGGGAATTGCTGATTTCAGATTGCAGATTTAATTCCATCTGCAATTTGAAATTTCCTCTATTTTCGACTCGCCCGCTGTTCTAAGCGAAATAGCCAAACCATTAACGCTACGACGCCTACTTGCAGGGCAAAATTAGGCAACGCCGATTCCACTTCTCGACCGGCGGCTAACTGCGCTAGGAATATAAATGCACCGATAAAACCCGAAGCACCGCAAGCTAGATAAACAAATTGCCTCAAACCTCGGTAAGGTGCTTGCGCTTCCGCTTTCAAGCGTGCATATTTTTCTGGGCTAAGGGGTGGTTTGTTTTTGGTGCGATCGCTACTAGATTCGCCCGTACCTGGATCTGCCATTAGACTTCCCAATTTAGATTTAAAATTTATTTTAGATTTTAACGGCTCTTGTCAAGCGCGGCGAATTGATCGATTGCAAACCCGGGACGAAAACCTCCAGTTTTTGCTATATAACGCAAGTTGCTAGTTAACGCAAGTTGCTAGTTATAAACTTTGGCGTTGCCAGCTTGCTAATTGCTAATTGCTAATATAGGATTTTTACCAATCTCGCCATTAGCCTCGTGACCACGGCAGAGCCTAGTAACGCCATTAGCCGCTCCCAGAGAGATAACTAGCAACTTGAGTTAGTTATGGAATATTGGTATTAGATCCCCCTCAGCCCCCCTTAATCAGGGGGGGCTGGGGGGGATCCCCCTTCAAAAGGGGGATGTGAGGGGGATCGCTTTTTTTCTCCGGGGTTTGGGGGGATCGGTTTTATAACTAGCAACTTGCGTTATATAGTCTCAGCGCAAATCATAGACAAATGCCAGAATTTGTCCGATTTTATCTTAATGGGCAGTTTTTTTACTGTTGAGTTCTACAATCTATCCAGGTATACGCGAGCGCAGTTTTGCTTATTCTGACTCGACGGTAATCTGTCAATAGCAATATCTTGATTCTACAGTTTAGCTCTAACCATTTTTCGTTATTCACCTAATCTTTAGATAGAATCAACAAGCATTTTACGTATATTTATATACATAAATAAAATTATTATATAGTTCCTGAGGCAGAGGAGTACAAAAAATAATAAAGTTACTGTTTGATTAGGAAATCACAAAATATGCCTCGAATTTTGGCGCTTAGGTAAGCGAGCCTAGCTCCAATTAATCACTCATAAGTTGTGAGTTTGATTTAAGAATGTGGCATAGAAGTCGAGAAGCTCACTGTTTTAACGAAGGAGATGTCATGAGTATAAAAAATAATCCAAAACTGTCAATCAAAAATATTACAAGTTTGGCAGGAGTTGCTATTGCCAGTGTTTTACTGAGCTTCCCTGTCTCAGCTCAGACTACAGGCGGTCAAGGATTTGGTAATCCCGGTACCACTGGCGGTCAAGGATTTGGTAATCCCGGTACCACTGGCGGTCAAGGATTTGGTAATCCCGGTACCACTGGCGGTCAAGGAT
>NZ_JBHFNP010000192.1:0-82072 GCF_041929235.1 Microseira sp. BLCC-F43 | reverse complement strand
TAGTCGAAACGATTCCTGTTGTCGAAACTCAGCCGATAGTCGAAACGATTCCTGTTGTCGAAACTCAGCCGATAGTCGAAACGATTCCTGTTGTCGAAACTCAGCCGGTTTATAAGACTAAGCCCCTACAGAATTCAACTGGAATTTTTACGGTAGGAAATGATGGCAAAGTTAGCGTTGATTTTCTCTTTGATGGGGGTGCTTATCAGGGAGAGGTTGCGATTGTTAGTTTAGCGGGGATGGAGGATTTAGAACCGGGGTCAGCAGCGTTTATTCAAGAAGCTGCAAAACGTGCCAATAGTAATTTTGAAATGGGTTATGTGGTAATACGCGATCGCATCGAAGGTGCCAAGTTCAACGGCATTTTAGGAGAACCAAGTCAAAACAGCGGCGAATACCAAGGAAGCAAAACTTTTACGATGCGTCCTGGGGATAAATTTGCCATTATGCTAGTTCCTAATGGCACGGTGCAACAAGTTGCTGAAAATCCTATTATTGGTGGCGATAAGCGTCCGCTATTTTCCATTCCAGCAGCGAATCCTGATGGCAAAGAGCAAGTGAAAGATTTAAATGGTAACAGTCGGATTTTTGCTTGGGAAGATATTGCTGGGAATTGGTCAGACCGCGATTTTAACGATTTTATTATCAAAATTGATGGGGCGACGGGTAATGTACCTCAAATTGGTCAAACTAACTGGCTGAATTCATAATTAGGTCATAAAATTTTAGATTTGGCGCTGTTTGAAAACAAAGTTCCAGTCATTAATGCGGTTGGCGATATTGCTTTAACGCCAGAGTCTCCCACCCGGACGATCGATCTTTCCCAAGTGTTTAGCGATCCGGAAGGGGATTTATTGAAATATGAAATTATTGCTGGAAATAGCGATACATTGTCTGTCGAGTTGGTGGGCGATCGCTTAAATTTAACCGCCTTATCCCAAGCGGGAATTACCGACGTTACGATTGGGGCAACAGATATCGCGGGGAATTCAATTAAGCATACTTTTTCAGTTACGACTACCAATTTGAGTCGAGAAACAACGACTGCTATTAATAACGCCCTGAACCAAATTCAAATTGCTGTCAACCAAAATCCCGACGATTTATTAGAAGCATTAGACAATCCTGATGCAGTGGCGGCACAGGATCAAATTATGGCAGCAATTGAAGAAAATCCCGATTTAATTCGCCTGCTACAACGACCGGATATTCTGCCTTTAGTCGGACTCAATTCCAGTGGAGTTGAGACGCTGAAGAAACTGTTACAAAGTCCAGAGATTGCCGATGAATTTGGAATTTCAGGTACATTAGAAGATGCATTAAGTCAACCCGATTCCACGCTATTAGATAAATTCCTGCTGAATGCCATTGACGCGCTTAATTTATTGCCAGAGGATGCCAAACAACCGCTAGTAGGAATTATTGACTTTACGGAAGGGAAACATTTGCAAAATGTTAGTCAAGCATTTGCTTCCATTAATCCTGACGCGAAGATTGATAAATTCACCGTTAAAGATGGAAATTGGGCGGCAGAATTGGTGAAATTTGTAGATAAAGTGCGCGCATCTGGGGAAAGTCATGCTGTGGTGAATCTCAGTTTTGATTTATCTCAATTAGATGACGTTGGAATTACCACTCGCTATGAATTAACTCCCGAAGAACAACAAGCGATTCAATATGCGCGGGAAAATAACGTGCTGTTAGTTGTTGCGGCTGGAAATACAGGCGGCGTCATGTCTGCTTTGGGTGCAGCAGCCGAACAATTTAATAATATTATTACCGTTGGTGCGGTGACTCAATTTGAGTCTAAAGCGGATTATTCGGCTTTTGGTGCAGGACTGAGTTTAATGGCACCTGGAGGTAGTTGGGATGACGATCCAGATGCGTTTGTGGGTACGTCTAGGGCGAGTGCTTATATAGCAGCGATCGCAGCTTTAGTTTGGGGAGCAAATTCTAAGTTAAGTTTGAGTCAAATTCAGAAATTACTGAGAGAAACTGCCGCCGATTTAGAGGAAGAAGGATGGGATGAAAAAACAGGTGCGGGATTAGTTGATGCTAAAGAAGCAATTAGTCGCGCTTTGGTGACAGAAGGAGAGGACGGGCAAGATGCCCATCCCACAGACGGGCAGGATGCCCATCCCACAAGAGAAATCAGTGAATTTAGTGGGGAAGGACGGGTGAAAGCTTTGGCGCGTCCGGCTTCTGAGGCTACGGCGAAAGCGATTTCCCAGTTAGAAAAGACTAATGAAACGTTACTGAATCAGTGGCAAACTTTAGTTGATTTAGGCAATCCGGCTTTAAGTTTAGATGAGTTAAGTGCTGAACTTAAACAGAAAATTGCCAAGACTTTGTCGGAGTATGAGAAAGCTAGTGTGGAGAATGCGATCGCTAAATCCGACTCAGACCAAAAAGCCGAAGCACTTAACTTTGCAACTCAGCATTATCTGATTGAATTTAACCGCTTGCCAGCCCTAAAAGATCATCAAAAAGACCTGGAGGAATTGTTAGCAGAATTAGGCAAACAAGAAACCGCCTTAAAAACTGAAACTCAAAAACTTCTAGATGGAATTCGCGAACAAATCACCCAAGCAGAACAAGATTTAGCCAAAGCGAAAGCCAAACTACTCAATCCACTAGCAACGAATGTAGAAACGAATCCAGAAGCTTTAAAAACCGAAGCATAAAATCAACGAGTATTTGCCCAAAACTTCCGCAACTTAGCGCAAACTTACGAAGCAGAACGACAAAATTATGCAGCCGCCGCTGATGCAATTGGCAATACCAAACAATGGCAAGTTATTGGTCATGAAAAAGGTCGTTCTGGACGCCGCAAAGAAGTTTGGGGTTTAGTGGACAATCCACAAGCGATTAAAGCTAAAAATCAAAATCTCTGGCGGGCGGGAATTGCAGCCCAAAACCGTCAAGCGATGGAACAATTAGCCGCAGAAGCGGAAAATCAGGCGAATCAGTTAACTCAACGCGCTCAATTATTGGAAGCACAACAGAATAGTTTACCTGTTGGAAACTCTGAAGAAGATGCGGCGAAAATCCTATAATTTTTACAAAAACAAGCGCAAGAACAGCAAAATATTGCCAGCAAGTATCAGGAATTAGCCAATCTTGCGGAAGGACGCCGCCAGCAAAATCAAGATATCGCTAACTGGCATAATTCCCAAGCAAATCGTTGGGAAGTTGTGGGTCAGAAACGCACAGGGCGCAGCGGACGAAAAACCGAACCTGTGTATGGATGGGTACATTATCCCGAACATATTGCGCCCCGCGACCAAGCGCAACACATGGCAAATGTAGCCGCGCAAGACCAGCAAGTTTATCAACAGTTAGCCATTCAAGCTCAACAACAGGCAGATAAGCTAAAAGAACAAGCGCAAACACTGCAAGCGCGAATCAAAGATTGGCCTATTTTGAAGCAAGGAATTCTCTACGAAATTCAGGCAAACGAACAGCGTTTGCAAGCTTATAAAGATTTACTGAATCTGAACGATCCGATTCAGCGGCAGAAGTTAGAAACGCTGCAACAGCAAATTCAACAAACCGAGACAGAACTGAATCGGTTAAATAATGAAAAGCTGCCAAATCAACAGCAGTTAACCGATGAAACCGAACGACGCTTGCAAGAAAAACAAGCCGAGTTGGAGGCAAGTCAGAAAGCACTAGAAGCGGCACATAATAATTTACAAAATATCTTGGAACTTTCGGGTTTCTTGTTGCCGTATCGGGAACGATTTGAGACAGTTCAGAAGCAAATTAAAGACTTACTAGATGAGAAAGTAAAAGTTGAGGAAACGATTGCGGAACTGGCGGCGCAGTTAGTTAAAACGCCTAGCGATCGCCTATCCGAACAGTTACAAAATTGGCGAGGTTATCTGAAGCAAGTAGAGCAAGAATTAGCTTGGGGGAACTTGCAAAAAGACCAATTAGCGATGGCGATCGCAGACTCTCCCGAACGCCTCAAAATTGCCAAGTTGATTAAGGAATTAGAAACCGCACCCGAATCCCTCAATCCAAAATCCAAAATCGAAAATCTTAAATCCTATGAAAGTGGCGGCGCGAATTTCCTGCAAGGGTTTGATAATTTAGAACCCCGTTTAACTGCGGCTAAAACCGAGCAAGCTGCAACCGAGAAATCTTTGGCTAAGCTTCAGGAAGAATATCGTCAATTGGGATTAGCTAAAGACGATTTGGAGAAAAATAAGATTCCCGCGAAACAGAAAGAGATTGAGGCGAAAGAGAAAGAAATTGCGGGGATGAAGGATGCGATCGCGCAAACTACTCAACTCCTGAATACCAAGCAAGCTGAGTTATCTGAATTACAAAATCAACAAGCACAAAAAGGCGAATAAATCAAGCAAAAACAAGATGAAATTGCCTCGACTGAAGCTCAATTAACCGAGCTTCAAAATCAGATTAATGCGAAGAATGGAGAGATTGAGCAACAGCAGTCTGTCTTGCAAGGGTATTACAATCAAATCAATCAAGCGAATGCACAAGTTGCTCAATTAGAACAGCAACGACAAGCTCATCAAAATGCAGCTAATTACTGGAATAGTCAGATTCAAACTTGGGGAATTGTAGGCTGGCAGCCTTGGTGGTGGTGGCAGATACCGATTTATGGTTGGATTTACAACCCACAAGCAGAAGCGAATCGAAATGCTCACCAAGCTGCTGCCAATTCTTTAGCACAACAGCGAGATGCTGCACGATTCCAAGCACAACAACTAACTGCCAGCTTACAACCTCAAATAGCAGCAACTCAGCAGCAAATAGCTGAACTTGGACAAGAAAGGCAAGGTTTATTACAACAGCAACAAACGATTGAAGCTCAGTTTGCTAATCATCAATTGCAACTTTTACAGTTGCAAAAACAACTGTTAACACTTAACGAACAGCTTGAGCCAAAACAAACTGAAGTTAAGCTACGTCAACAATACTTAGATGGGTTAAATGATAGACTCCAAACTCAACAACAGCAACGGGATACTTTACTGGGTGAATTGGCTGAACTGAATCGCCAGAAAGCCGATTTAGAGCAAAAAATCATCGACAAATATCGGGAAATTGAACTCACCGATGAGTATTTGAAGCAAGTAAAATCCGAAATAACTCGTTTGGGAAGTCGCTTGGAATTACTCAACAAAGCTGGAGTTTTGGAACAGCAATATCAAGATAATTGGCAAGCATTCCAGACAGCGATGCAAAACCAAACGGCGGCGACAAATGCTTTGTTGGCGACGCGGGAAGCTGGGAAAGCGGATCGGGAATTATTGGCTAATTTACAAGGGCAATTGCAGGAGGTTAATCGGGATTTGGTGGAGGCGCGATCGCTTGCTTCTTCCCTTACCGATACCCAGCAATCTCTTGCCTTTACCCAACTGCAAATTAGCAACCAACAACTGTTAATTCAAACCTTAATTGACCGCGATCCATCTCTTGCCTCTACCCAGTCCTATTATCTAAATCTCGCTCGACAAGCAGGACAACAAGCTTGGTACTGGAACGGCAGCACCTATGCTTACAACCCTGCTAAAGCTGCCGAATCTCGCAGTTACTTAGAACAAGCTTCATTTATTGCCAATGACCGCAATAAACTGTGGCAACAACGGCAGCAAGCTCAAACCAAAATAGGCGAACTCAATCAAAAACTGGGACAGGAACAAGCGCAAATTGCTGACTTGCAAAACAAACTAGCAGCATTGGGAGGAATGCCGCAACAATTCGAGGCACAAGCTGCGAATCTGCAAGCTGCTATTAATACAGTAAACCAGCGTTTAGCACCGCTACAAGCGCAAGAAAATAAACAACTTCAGGCGTTACAAACTGCGGTAAATCAAATTCAAACCCTGCAAACCGAGTTAGTGCAAACCACTCAACTCCAATCCACAGCACTGCGGCAATTGATTGGTTTAGGTGTACTCGCTTCTGAATCCGATGTAGACTTTTTTGCCACACAAGTAGAGCCAAAAGTCAAGACATTTATTGACAAATTACAGCAACGAAGTGAAGAGATTGCCAAACAATTGGCAAGTGCTAAAGCGCTGACAGCAAATTGGGAACAACAACTGGCGAATACAACCGATGAAGTCAGCAAACAAGCATTGACCAATCTGATAGAGAAATCGAAAGCACAGGTTGCCAAACTGGAAGAATTAAACAGCCAAAATCAGCAAGAACTTGATGAACTACAAAGCTTATTGACTCAGGCAAATAATGCTCTCACTCCCCTGCGCCAGCAGCAAGAGTTAGAAATCCGTCGCCAGTTAGAAAGCAACGCCAACCGACTCGATGCTTTGCAGTCTCAACTCAATTCTGAAAACGCGGCGGATGCAGCAATTAAACAGCAAACCGTACTAAGTTATGCTCAACTCAACGACCAAGTTCGTAAAGACTTGATCGATACTGCCGCCAACGGAACTAAGACGTTATTAGAAAGCAATCCGCAGACGAAAGATTTAGGCAAGCGTCAACATGAATTGTCTAAATCTGTTGATGAGTTGGTTGATTACATCACTCAGAATTTTGCCGACCCCTATGGAGAATATCACCGCAGTGCGGAAAATCTGCGAGATGAGATTACTAAATTGGGTGTAGTTGAAGAACGTGCCGATCAATTGGATACCAATGTCTCTTCAACACAGGATGCAATTGAACGGATTAAACTCCGCCTTGAACAAGATGCCAAACTCTGGGAAGAAATTGCACCCATTGCGATTCGTTACGGTGTTGAATCTCAACAACTGAAAGAATACTTACAACTGCCAGGAGATGAAAAAGAGCGTCGCGCCGCATTCCTCGCCAAATATCCAGAAAATGGCACAGCTATTAATTTACTCGTAGCTGCAACCCAGCAAGGACGTAATCCAAATGAGGAAATATCTAACCTGTTAAATGCAACTCAGGCAGATGTTATTCTCAATGCTGCAATGGTGGAAGGACGCAACCCATTGCAGGCGTTATTAGATAAAGCAAAAGCAGCTAAAGCCGAACATGAAGCGCAAGGTTATGCACAGTTAGCGCAAGCTGCTTGGTACGAACAACAAGCGGCATATCATTGGTCTGTCAGTCGTAAAAATGGCCCTTATTGGTACGAAGAACGCTGTTATCGGCGGAAGCGTCGCCGTCGCTGCGAAACGATTACCCACGTTGACTACAATTGGATTCTTTGGGATCAATATTCTAAATTATTTCCCCAACTCCGAGCGCAAGGAACGGCAAATTTAATTGAAGCCGATAAATGGCGCAAAGTGGTAGAACGCCTCGAACCTTTAGCGAAACAATGGACAGAATCAAATGAAGCTGCGAATACAGCCAAACCACCCATTGAAGAAGCGCGGAATTTATTTGCCCAATTGGCAGCGGCGCGAGAATCTATTCCGGGTGACAAAGCACAACTTGATAGTTTAGAAACGTTGCTACCAACAATTCAAAAACAGTTAGAAGAAGCGAAAGCAGAAGCAGACGCGCAGAATGCCAAAGTACGCGCCCAATGGGATGAATACGATGCCGATACTGACACATATCAGGAGGAAATTGCCGAAGTTCTCAAACGTCGCGGCGAACTGAATCAAAAAGCGATTCAAACTCAGCAGCAATTAGCAGAAGCCGAACGCTGGGTAGAGCGTCAAACTGTGGGATTGGCGACGGATTTAGAAAGCACTAAAGTGCTTACTACGAACTTAGAGAAGCAACGTCTGTCGATTGAAAATGAAATTCGCGATTTGGTGGCGCAAGGCGTAACCGTTGATGGTTTGCAAGACTTGTATACCAAAGGAGCGCAACTCGATCAAACCTTGCAGTTACTTAACAATAAAGCCGCGATTTTAACAGCACAGCAAACAACTTTAACCCAGAAACGCACGATGCTGACCGCGCAAAATGAAGTCATCCTCGCCGAACAACGGCTGTTGGATGCTTACATGCAAGATCCTGATGCCGATTACAGCAATTTACAAGCACAATTACAAGCTGCCCGCGAAGCTCTTGCAGAAGCACAACGCTTGGCAGAACAAGCCGAAGCCGCTAGCAAGGCGCTAACCGCACCTTTGCAAGAAATCCAAACAGAATTACTGGTACAAAATTACGAACATCTCAAACAAGCAAGAGAGCATGAAAAGCTGCTCAAAGAGTTAGTTAAAGCGACTCAAAGCAATGCAAATTATGCCTTGCAAGCAGCACAAAAACAGCAAAAAGTCAATAGTTTACAGTTCCAAATTCTCCAGCGCTTGCAGGAAGTAACTATCGCTAGCAATCGAGAAACGAAACATCTACTGAAGGCAGTAGAGTACAACGACATGGCGACAGCGGCGGAGATTTATTACCGAGATTTCGCTGATTTGGCAGGCGATCGCGGCGGTAAATCCAGCCCCGGTTTAGCTCGTCCCGAAGACCGCATTTTAGCGGACAAATACTATCAAGAAATGATGGCACATCGGGAACTGCAACGCCGCGAACAAGCGCAAGCAAATGCGTTCAAAGCAGCACGAGAAACAGCACAAGCGCAGCTAGAAACTTTGCGATCGCAAGAAGCAAATGCTACCAAATCATTAGAGGACATCAATGCTAAACTTGCCGAAACTGACCAAGAACGGAAAACGAAAGAACAGGAATTAGCGATCGCAACTGCACGTCTCAACGGTATCTCCCGCATCCGCAACCAAACAGAACAAACCTTTGTCCAGTTAGTAACGCTGGAAAAATTGAATCTAGCGCAAGCAGAATTAGAACAACAAATTGCCCAAGCGCGTCAGGAGAATATCGACGCAGCAGTACAAGCGCGGATGGAACGAGACGCCTTAGAACTCGACAGCAAACGCAAAGAAACCACCGCCAAAATCGAACAACTGCGCCAACTACAAGCAGAGGATGAATTGCGCCAATCGATCAATCAAGTGCGGGTGCAACAGGGACTCGCCACCCTCGAACCAACGGAAGATTTGGTGCAATTGCAGACACAATTAGCCGGATTGCTAACTTCACTCAAAGAATTAGAAACCCAACAACCCGAATTGCCAGCAGATGTAAAAGCCGCCTTAGCAGAAGCGCAAGGAGATATTCATCAAGCACTGCAAGGCAAAGAAACCGCCAACATGCAGGAAAATTTGCTCAAAGCAATGTCCGCAATGATCGGGCAAATAGAGCAATACAAAAAGGAAATTAGCCGCATTACTTTCGAGGAACTGTGGGATGTCGATATCTTGCAAACTGCACAACAAGATCTCAAAGGTGCCTTAGAGCAGTTGTGGAAACAATTACAGCTTGCTGGAGATTTACAAGGCGAGTTATCGAATATCGAACCCCTTTATTGGCAAGCTTTGAAGCAAGTTGCCTTGGCTCAAAATGCTGTAGACATTTCTCAAGAGTTAGCCGAGGCAGCAAAGAAAGCGCTAGATGAAATTATTCAGAAACGGATTGAAGAACGCAAAGCCCGTCAAAAATCCTTCTGGCAAAAAGTTCTGGGTATTGTTTCCAATGTGATCGGCGTTCTAGGTGCAATTCTGACTGTAATTCCTAGTCCCTTAACTCCTCTGGGTATTGGCTTAACTGCCGCTAGTGTTGGAATTAATGTAGCTCAAGCTGCCATTAACGGTGATTGGCTAGGAGCGCAATTTATGAAGCGGTGATTGGCGGAATTAATGTGTTTACCGCTGGGATGGGTAGTGCCTTAAGTCAAGGAGCAAAAACCGCTCTCCAAGGGTTAAAGGTTTTGGCTGCTGGATCGCTGAATGGCGCACGCTCCATTATGTCTGGACAAGGGGTGTTAGGCTTCCTACAAATTCTCGGTGGTATAGCTTCTGCGGTGACACCAGGACTGCGAAACTTTATGAGTTCATATAGTGGCCCACTTAAGAAGGTAATGTTCTCATTACTTGACAGTCTACAGCAAGCTCCACTACTGATATATGGCGGTATCCAAGCCATTCAAAACCATGATTGGTTTGATGCGATTCGTAATATTTTGGGTGCTGCTGTCAATATAGGTCAAAGCTTTGCTGGTAATTTCAACACGGTTGCTACTAACTTCTTCGATCAAGTTGGTCAAGAGCAAAATCCGGGAATTACTCTGTCGGGTGGTGTAAACGATTGGCTCTCTGGTCTTCCACAGTACTTGCCTGAAATTATGGAAAGGATTTTTGAACAATTTTCTAATAATTACGGTGAACCAAAGGATGGTTGGGGAAACACTAACGGTGACTATTCTTGGAATCCAAAGATTCTACTGACTGCATTTGTTGGAGATGACACCCTAGTAGGGAGTAGCGGTAGTGACACTATTATTCTAAAACGTAGTGTTTCGTATAACTTATGGGATAAAATCGGAAACTATGCTGCCTTTTTAGGTTGGGAAAACTTACCTGTTTGGCTGCGTAATTTGCTGACATAACAGCATGAAAAGGGGAAATTAAAATTATTACCTTGGCTTGACGAGTGGGTGATCAAAGAGCTACTCAAAAAGATACAGCGTCAACTCAATCCGAAAAATGCTTCTATTGTTGACCCCCTTCCCTTGCTTAAACAATACAGGGTACTTGTTGGTCAGTTAGATGAATTTAAGCGTGATGAATGGACTCATTGGTCGCTTAATTTCTTGAAAGGATATGCTGAATTCAAACCCCGATATCTAACGAGCGCGGAAATTCGAGAATTTAGAGAACATATTCATTTGTTAACAAATACCTCACAGCGTGATTTTTGGTCTGATCTATTGAAAAATAGGATTGTAGAATATGTCAGTTCAAATATCCAAGGCTATCAAGGTGAAAAAATCTTAGTTAATTCGGATTTCATTGACTCGATGGATCTAATAAACAACTATGCAATAACAAACAATGTTATTGTGAGTGTAACAGACTCATTCCGACCTAAAGGAACTTCTGTTCAAGGTTCGATTGTACCACCGAGTGAAAAATCTAATCACAAAGTAGGACACGCAATTGATATGAACTTAATGTACGATGCGAACAATGATGGTACACCCGATACACTTGCCAATGATAAATATCTTGGTCGAGTGAAGTCAGATCCTAACAGTGTTCATCCTGATGTGAGAAATTTCGTAGAAGCAATCCGGAACGATCCAAAGCTCCGGTGGGGTGGGGATTTCCCGAAAATCGACCCAGTTCACATTGATGATGGGCTAAATGTAAACAACCAAAAACTTTGGGAGCAAAAATACAACACTCTTCCTTAAGAGATTTCAGAAAGATATAACGCGATCGCTTCTTTACTCCAACCTAAAACAAGCGTGCGATCGCCTATCCCAAAACCCAAGCGATCGCGCCAACATCCCTCCTAATTCGGTTTTAGTAATGATGCGATACGTGCTACGCAAAACGTGAGCGATCGCACCTCAAAATCACATGCGATACGGCTTTAGCCACGCTGCGCGAACGCACTCCTTTACTTCAGTGACTCAAATGCGATCCCATCGATCAAAATCTTTTCTTTTAGCTAGCTACTGATGAGCGATCGCAAATCAACTACCTCGCGCGATCGCCTACTTTTGAATTACCTACGTAGAACCGAACTGATAATTATTGTGATAGTTGCACTGGCAATTAAAGTAAAAGCAAGTTGCACCACCCACTGAGTCGCTTGCTGGTAATTAGAAAAGCGATCGTTAAACTTTTCAGAATCTCTAGCTAGCTTGTCAACTTCAGTCGATAGCTTGTCAACTTCAGTTGATAGCTTGTCTAACTTTTCGATCACATCTACCAGAGTTGGTTCTTTATTGGTTGTACTGGTCATTTGTAGTTTTTTAAATCGATAATTCTATTGTACCGCAGCAGCGAGCGCTGCTACTTATTCTGCATCGCGATTCTTGGAGCGATAGCTAAGCGCATCCGCGCAGCTTCGCTTCCGCTTCACGCGCCAACATCCCTCCTAATTCGGTTTTAGTAATGATGCGATCGCCATTTTGTAGCTTAAAATAAAGGAGATGTAGAAAAACCATACCATTATGAATCCAAACAGTCAAACAGCTTCCTTGCACAACTTTCAGGAAACCCACCAACAAGAAATACAGGCAATTACTCAGATATTGGTACAAATCACCAGCCGCACATCCGAGCAAATTAAACCATTACTAGATGCACTGCTCGAACGGCTAGTAGAAGCTCAAGAACCTCCATTTTATGAAACAGCTACCGCAGCAGAATGGTCAATAGCATTTCGCCAATGGGTTGACAGTCATCGTACTCTCAACCTCCCCACTCTTTCTGATGAAGCAATTAGCCGAGAAAGTATTTACGGAGAAAGAGGTTAAATGCCATTTCTCCTAGATACAAATATCTTGCTGCGTAGCATCGATACCGCGCACCCCATGAATGGTGATACAGTTAATGCCATCGCTGTGCTACGCGATCGCGGCGAACAAATTTATATCGTGCCGCAAAACTTGATAGAGTTTTGGAATGTATGTACGCGCCCTATAGAAAAAAACGGATTAGGACGTACTGTAACGCAAGCAGAAGCCGAAATTAATCGTTTAAAAACGTTTTTTCCGCTGTTGCTGGATACCGCAACAATTTACCAAGAATGGGAACGATTGGTAGTGACGCATAGCGTTATCGGTGTCAACGTTCATGATGCAAGGCTAGTAGCTGCTATGCTAGTTCATGGCTTAACTCATATCCTCACATTTAACATCAGCGACTTTGCCCGCTATGGTGAGGTTACCGCTGTTCATCCCACAACCATAACCCCCTGAAGTTTGAGCTATAGGAGCGCGCCAATATCCCTCCTAATTCGGTTTTAGTAATGATGCGATCGCTTCCTAAACAGAACTAATAATCAACTGCGATCGCTCGTGATTCAAGTTACTTGTTTCAAGAGCGATCGCTTATTATATAACGAAATTTTATAGATTATTTGTCATGTTAAAATCATAAAAAGTCTCAGACTAGGAGAAAGTTCTAATGTCCATGATGACAATAAAAGACTTAGAGCAAGTCCAAGCCGCCTTTGCTGAAGCTGGTTTAGATTACCAGGTAGAACTAGAAAACGGGAGTATTTCGATTGTGGGGCCATCAGATCTCGTATCCAGTGAAATTGCCACTCTGTTAAGTCGATTGCTGGCAAACTGGGTTTACCCTCGTCGTCTGGGAAGAATGTTTAACTCCGCAGGTGGTTTCATCCTACCGGATGCGAACCTCAAAGCACCCGATGTTTCTTTTGTTCAAGCAGCACGTTTGCGGCAAAGTCCGCGTTATTTTGGCGAACTTGTTCCCGATTTGGTTGTAGAGATTAAGTCTCAGAGCGATCGCATTAAACCTTTAGAAACCAAGCTGCTGAAATTTATCGAACTGGGAGCAATTGTCGGAATTTTAATTGACCCAGATGAAGAGACAGTTACTATTTATCGGTCTACCGGCGAACCAATGGTTTTAGAAAATGGCGATATTTTAACTATCTCAGAACTTTTTCCCGGTTGGGAATTGCCTGTTTCTGAGTTATGGCCTCCGATTTTTACAGAAGAAGAAACAGAAGTTTGAAATCCAACAGCGGTGACTAAATCCCCGACTTATCGCTAGAAATTGGGGATTTGGGTGTGGTGGTGATGAAAGCGATCGCTTATATTATGTCCGATCGATTACACATAATCAGAAGTTTTATTATGGGCAATTCAACGGACATGATATTATCCCCCAGAAACGGCAGTTGTTTTTTCTGCCGACTGTGGTGCTGCCATCGGTTTAATTGGCTTCAGTTCCGCCTGAATTGGTGAATATTGACAATAGCAGATCGCTACCATTTCAAACTCGCTGTTTGTTTCACCTGTTGGATACTGTTCTACTCGCACAACTTCCCAATTTCCGCGACACCAATGGGTACTTGTACCGGGAAACTGAGGATCGTCAAATGCTGGAATATTGTGGAATTGGGGTACTCGATAACCCGGTTGGGGAATCGGTCGATTAGAAGAATCAAAATGCTCTGCCAGAATATCGGTACAAGCTCCTGTATGAGCGAGCAATCTGTTTTCTGCACCCTGTTCTTCTTGCCAGTCTGCTCTAAAAATAATGTACTTGCGTCCCATTAATCTTCGTCCGACCTATAATCGGGAAATTGAGTTTCGCCTTCAAAGATACACTTGTACTTGAGGGTGGTGTTTGAAGTGCGTTCGACAGACAGCAGCTTCCACCCGTACTTTTTTTCTATTGCATAGCACCGCCATCGTTCCGTAACGCAGTGCCATGAAGTTTCCGTTGGTTCTTCAGGTGCAAATCTCACTTCATAGGAGTTGCACCGTAGCCTTAACAGCTTGCTTGGCTACTCCCGTGGCTTCTCCTGTTGATCCAAAGGAATTTTTCCCGCAGCTTTTGCCCTCGCAACAGCATCTTCAATCAGCAGAGACACTAACTGAGATACCGAACGCCTCTCGACGTTGGCTAGTCGCTTGAGATCCTCTCGCAAATCTTCTTCTACCAGGACAGAGATATTGACTTTTGCCATCGCATCTATACAAGTACCTTTACTCATCCTAGTTTGTCGTGAAGTCTAGGGATTTCCCAAGAATTCTAGGAGAAGCTAATAGGATATTATAGGACATAATAGGATTTAATATTGGCAACTGTACAGCAAAGATAGACAATCGCCCAAAAGAGACGGTACGCGATCGCCACCCACAACCGACAGCGATCGCTCCCTTGCCACCCGAACTTAAGTAAGATTTATGCAGCGCACTTCAAGATATTGGTTTTCGCTGGTTAGTAAAAAGCTTGTATCAGCCTAAAATCAAGGGTTTCATGGGGCTTGTGACTTTTTGCGATCGCACGCTTGACAAGCTAACATCACTTTTGTATAGTGAGAAGCAAGGAAAAAACATAAACCGAGATGAAATAGGAGGAACAACGCGGCTGGCAATTGTTGCAATGCTGTACGCCAGCCCAGGATTGAGTACGCTTGCGTAGCTGAGATCTTGCGCGATTTGCATAGCCCGCCCGGAAATCAATTTCCGGGCTAATAGCTAAAGTCGGTTAAAACCGACTGAAATCGAGCGCAGAATCACAGATTAAGCTTCCCAGTCCACTTAAGTGGACTTAAGCTTAAGCTGCGGGATTTTAATCCCTGGCGTGTGAGTGGGCAGATGCAATATGTGAGATGACGAGCGCATCGGTCAAACTTGCGTAGCTAACCCCAATTGCGAATCTAAACAGGTTAAACGATGAGTTGCACTTTCTTCTAGTAATTGACGAATAAAATTGGGCTGTTGGGAGTTAACCTCGTGCAAAAGATTCCGATACAAACGACAAGCAGAATCATCATTCAAAATGCGCGTGTGGATAACTTTAGTCCAATCTTGAGCAACCAATATGGTTTGGGGAACAACGGCGATAAAGGCTTTCATCTGTGCTGACACATCAAACGATTCTAGAAAATGTATGAGGCTAAACATGACTTCTGGCTGTTCGCAACGATCGTCTAGAATGAGATGCAAATCTGGCAAGTATTCTGTTTTAGGATTTTTAGCAAGTTCGGCTAAAGCATTTTCAAACGCTGTAACTTCGTCTGGCGATCGCATCAACTTATTGGCTTCTAAGATGCTAATCCAGTTAGTTTCTTGCATCAGCTATTTCCTTCCTTTTCAAAAGTACCCGACCAAGCTCACTTATTTAACCGGATGACTTCCTGTAGGCTACGTCTAATTTCTGGCGTGTAGAGTGACTGACGGCGATAAATGGTTCGCGCATCCTTAATCTCTCTAGCCAGTGCATTTCTTGGTAAAAGACTGATGTCGGGGAGTTGTCCATAAGAGATGGTTTGGCGATGACGACCTCCCTGACCTGGCACAGGATGTTCCATCATCATAGCAATACCAATTCCTCTAGTGTAGTTAGGAACTTTTGCAGCCATGAACGCATTAGAAGGAATGTGGTGCGGTGTTAGGTTATCGCCTCTACGTCCAGTTTTAAGCAAGTCATCATAGCGTCCGACAGCGCCTTCTCCTGGAAGTAGTTGCTCTGTGTTATCTGCGATGTTTTTCTCCTGTGTGTTTTAACTACACTATGTCTCTTGATTTTATCACCAGTGACTCGCGATCGCTCTTTGGTAAATCGATAACCTTGACATCAAGATCTGGCTTGACAAAAGAAAAAGACTCGTAAAGCATTTTGAACATTAAGGATTGATTGAAATGGAAACACTGATTGGTACTCTTGGCAATGACGTCAGAATTTGAAATGGATCTACTAACGTGACCATTAATGGTCTAGCTGGTAATGATTCTCTCCTGGGTAATACTGGCAACGATATGCTCTATGGAGATTTTGGCAATGACACTTTAAGAGGTAGAGGTGGTAACGACTTACTATTCGGTGGTGGTGGAAACGATTTGCTCTATGGAGATCAAGGCAACGACTCTTTATTTGGTGAAAGCGGCGACGATCGATTAGAGGGTGGTTTTGGTAACGATAATCTCTCCGGAGAAATGGGCAACGATAGACTTTTTGGGCAAGACGGCAACGACATTTTGACAGGCGATCAAGGTAACGATTCTCTCTACGGTGGAGTAGGAAACGATAGCCTTTTTGGTCGAGATGGCAACGATTTGATCGATCCTGGAAATGTTAGATCTTCAGAGTTAGACACTTTAACAGGTCGAGGCGGACGCGACCTTTTTGTTCTGAGTAATTTGATGTCCGGACAAGGGTCTGGATATGCTTTGATTACAGATTTTGTAGTTGCTGAAGATCGCATCCGCTTGAGTGGAACTAGGAATCAATACTCGGTGCTGGCTATCAATAAAGCTGGAACAAGTGCTGTGGATACTGGGATTTACAGGCTGTTCAATGGGGGTAGCTCTTTAATTGGTGTGGTGCAAGATATCGCACCTACAAGTTTAATCCCTCAAAACTTCACCTATATCTAAGTAGTGATGCGATCGCTTGTGATGGGGATGTGCGATCGCCAGCGATAGTCGGAATTTACTTTCATATCTATCGCACCTCAAACCATTTTTTCTACCAAAATACACATTTTTGGAAACATAGGTTCTATGACTGCTGTAAAAAAGTTTTCAATTGCTCTAGCAGGAGCAGCATCAGTTGTTTTGGGAATCGTTAATACAGTACAGGCAGCAACTCTTCTTGGAGGACGGCTGTTTTCTACAGGGGGAAACGTATCGGTACAAGTTCTGCCAACAGGAGCTAAATACACTAGCGATCTGGGTCTTTACTCGCCAAGATACCGATACATAGCCAACAACCGGGAAACTGGCAGGATCGTAAATTTGGGAAGCTTCTCAGCTGGGCAAGAACTTGTTTTTGGGATATATGTTCGTGATACCGGGAATACCTTCCTAATGGGTCCCGGATCTCGCAACGCTGATCGCTTCCCTCATGCGGTTGTGACGTTTGTAGATCCCAAAACAGCAATCGTTGGGTTTGAAGACATATGGGGATTGGGGGATACGAGCTTCTACGATAATACTTTCGTATTCCGTGGGGCAATTTCCGCCACTCAACCTTCTGTTCCTCCCACACTCACTGGTGTATTACTTAACGGCAAAAATGCAGATCTCACTATCTTTGAAGGTGAGTCAGTATCAGCAACGCTGAAAGCCACCGATCCCAACCGAGAAGCGATTAGCTTCCTTGTTGACGGCAAACCTGTTGGCACAGATTCCCGCACTTCAGGCACCCGTCAAATAAGTGCAAATTTAGGTCTGTTTCCTGATGAAGGCAACTTCAGCTATACAGTACAAGCGCAGGACACCAGTGGTTTGTATAGCAATACTATTACCCGAACTCTGAATGTCCTGAACGTTGACCCGATTATCACCAGTTTGACTCAGGATTTGATGGATATCAGTACCTCAACGCTGTTCGATTTTGCCGCCACTGCAACAGATGCCGGAATTAATGATATTTTGACATACGATTGGGACTTCAATGGTGATGGCTTGTTTGATGATTTTACTGGCCTTGGCGGTCAGTGGTCGTTCTTGAGTCCCGGTCTTCATACTGTAGGTTTGCGAGTTTCAGATGGTGATGGCGGTTTCGCTTACGGTTCTTTCAAGGTAAAAGCTATTTCCGAACCTACTTCTGTTCCTGAACCTACTTCTATTCCTGAGCCTAGTTCTGTATTGAGTATTTTAACATTGGGTGCTTTTGGTGCTAGTTCGCTGCTGAAACGCAAACAGCAAAAGAAAGCTTTGAATTCTGTTGTAACTGATTGATGATATAGCAGTGCGATCGCTCTTCAGTTCAAAAGAGCGATCGCCCGTGCTAAAATCGCAAGAATGATGGTTAGCGATCGCCGATGAATCCAGCCGCAATTACCCAAAACCTTACAACATTTCTGGAAGACTTAAAAAGTGCTGACTTGATTGGCATCTCCCTCATCCCGTCAAATCTGGGATTGCGCCTTGAGTTTACTTTTGGGCCAGAATCAGGTGATGTAGCTATCGAACTTTACCGAATTGTTCATCTGGTTCTTTCCCAACCTTTGAACGCAGATAATGAAGGTTTCTGCTTTTGGGTAGGGGAAGTTGATCTTAAAAAAATTGAATCAGGTATTAATGAAGCTTTATCAGCTTTATCCTACCAATTTCAAAATGAAACACTTGAAGCATCGGAATCATCACTGATTCGCTTTCGCTTGGAAGGAGATATTTATATCGAGGCTGTTTCTAGGGAATATAAAATATTCCAGTAACTAAAAGGCTGACAAAATTTAACCTCGATCAAAGCTCACTTTTTGCCACAAATAAACTACACGACAACCAATCAAAAACTATGCCATACACTCATCGCCTCGCAACTCCCGAAGATGCAAAATCTATTGCACCCCTAATGACCGCCTTCGCACAAGAACGGGAATCGGTTGACCCCTCGATGTTGCTCAAACCCAATTATGATTTTGAGCAATACGTTGCCTATCAATTAAGCAAACCGCTTTCCTACTGTTGGGTTTTAGAATATAACGACGGCGAAACTGAATCGAAAACTATTGTTGGCTTTTTCTTCACCTACACTTACGACGAAACTCCACCCGCTAGCTTACCCGAAGAATTGCAGCAATACCAACAATTAGAAAATCCGTTTCAACCCCGCCGCGTCGGTTCGGTTTTGGGATTGTACGTGCAACCAAACCATCGGAAACCGGATGCGATCGCACAACTAATCGAAGCCGGAATTAAAACAGCATAAAATCTCAAATTCACGGATATTGACGTCCTAGTTTCAGCCGAACAAACTGGCATCCACGCATTATTAGAAAGATTGGGTTTCCACAAAGCAGCGGTGCAATATACCCGCCATTACGAGATTCCCACCGATGCCCAATTACCCAGTTTGCACCCACCCCACCCAGAATTATCAGAAATAACACCGCCCGCGCCGAGTGCGATTCCTTTACGCAACCTCGAGACTAACGAATTGATTCGCAAACCTAATGGGGAACCTGTATTTTTAATGCCGTTGCGCGATGATAAAGGTGAATTGATTCGCACATCTGATGGCTTGCCAATTTATCCTACTCCCTTGCGCGATCCTGAGAAAAATGATTGGGTATTTGATGCGACAGGTGAGTTGGTAACTTGTCCGATTTTGCAAGAGGAAACGGGTGAAATTGTCGAATATCAAGGTATTCCTCAGTTTTATACCCCCGCTTACGAAGCTGCTGCGGGAGGAATTCGCTTGCAGCGAGATGCACAAGGTAATTATGTGTTCTGTGCAGTGGAAAAGGATAGTCGGGGAAAGATTGTGCGATCGCCTGACGGTCTACCCATTTTTAAACAACCTCTTCTGGTGTAATATTTTTTCAAGCTGGCAAAAATACTGTCGATCCCCCTAGTCCCCCTTATCCCAGGGGGGACTAGAAAAAGAAAGTCCCCCTTATCCCAGGGGGGACAAGAAAAAGAAAGTCCCCCTTCTCCCAGGGGGGACAATAAAAACAACCCCCGCCAAAGGTAGAACAACACCGCCCCCCTTGGCAAGGGGGGTTGGGGGTATCGACTCAACCAACTAAAATAAGGAGCGATCGCATAAAGGTGTATCTAAAATGGTTCAAAACAGTTCAAAAAATTGTAGGGGCGGGTTTTACCAAAGGTATGGGAAACTAACGCAATCGATTAATAAACCCGCAAGGGCGCTAAAGCGCAACTACGAACGAGTTATCCTGGCGATTTTATTTGCGATCGCATTCCCCAGCACCACCCTGGCGCAAATTACCCCCGATACCACTCTCCCAGTTAATTCCACCGTCACGCCGAATGGAAATATCAATATTATTGAAGGTGGAACTCGCACGGGTAATAATTTATTCCACAGTTTTGAGTCATTTTCTATCCCCACTAACAACAAGGCTTTTTTTAACAACGCCCTAGATATCCAAAATATTTTTAGCCGCGTTACGGGAAATTATATTTCTAATATTGATGGCATTATTCGCGCCAACGGAACTGCTAATTTATTCTTGATTAACCCAAACGGACTTATTTTTGGTGCCAATGCCAGGTTAAATATTGGCGGTTCATTCTTTGCCAGTACGGCAAGAAGTTTGAACTTTGCCGATGGGAGGCAATTTAGTACCGTATCTACCGCACAAACTACCCCGTTACTAACAGTTAACGTGCCGATTGGATTGCAATTGGGTACGAATGCTGCACCGATTCAAGTGCAAGGTTCGCGTTTAGCAGTGCAACCGGGACAAACTTTAGCATTGGTGGGGGGAGATGTCACCATTGCAGGCGGAAATATAATCGCACCTGGAGGACGGATTGAACTTGCTTCAGTAAGTTCCGGTCAGTGGTTATTGGGAAATAATAACCAACAATTGGTTACTAATTATGGAAATATTCAACTTGACCAACAGGCAATTCTAGATACCAGCAATATTGGTGCGGGCGATATTCAAATAACAGGAGGACAGGTAACCCTAACCGGACAATCCCAGGTTATTGCCAATACCTTGGAAAATCAAAATGGCGGCAATATAACGATTCAAGCCAATAATTTTACCTTACAAGATGGCGCATTGGTATCTGCATACACTTTTGGTGAAGGTCGTGGTGGCAATATTTTTATCAATGCTTCTGACTCGGTTAATATTATTGGAACGGGAAGGATTGAAAATTTAATTCCCACTCTTTTGCTGGGTGCTTTTAACGAAGGTTTGCTGCGAGATGGTATATTTACCGGAAGTTTTGCGGCGGGAGATGCGGGAGATTTAACGATTAATACTCGCGAAATGACGATTCGAGAAGGGGGAAGAATTGCATCGCTTACCAGCGTGGGAGGTAGGGGAGGAAATTTAATAGTAAATGCGACCAATGGTTTGGAAATTATCGGGACTCGGACAATAGATGATAGAGTTGATATCTCTCCTGAGATTAGTATAGGACTGCCGATTTTTATCACCGGGATAGCGACGGGAACGTTTGGCAGAGGGAAAGAAGGGGGGAATTTGACCGTTACAACTCCTCGGTTAATTGTACGCGATCGCGCTGGCATTCTATCTGCAACCACGCGTAGCAGCGCCGGTGGTAATCTCACCCTCAATGCCGGAGAATTAGTAGATCTTCGCAATGGCAGTATCGTCGCTACTTTAGCAGTTGGTAGCGGTAATGCTGGCGACTTGAACGTTACCACTGGACAGTTAAATATAGTCAGACGCGGCGGACTTTCTTCGAGTAGTCTTGGTGCTGGAAACGCTGGTAACTTATTAGTCAATGCTAGGGGGATTTTCCTAGAAGGTGCCTTTATTGCTGCCTCTACAGGTGGCAAGGGAAAAGGAGGAAATTTAACAATTAATGCTTCAGAATTAGTAGAAGTTACAGCGTTAAGTAGCATTCAAACCGGAACCGCAGGCGATGGCAATTCTGGTAATCTCACAATTAATGCTCCTAGAATAATCCTCCAAGGTTTTGGTGCAGGAGTCTCAACACTTACAACAGGTGTAGGTAAGGGAGGAATTCTGACAGTAAACGCTACCGAATCTGTAGAAGTAGTTGGCGATAACCCAGGTGCATTTATTCCCGCAGAAGACACTGTTTCATTCATTATCCAAAACCCTCAACAACGCCGCAGTTTGACAGGTTTTGCTACAGTTAATTTCAATGGTTCGGGAGATGCAGGCGATTTAATAATTACAACTCCCAGATTGCTTATCCGCGATGGTGCAGGTGCGACTACTTCTACCTTGGGAACCGGATTAGGTGGAAATTTGACCGTAAATGCTTCGGAATCTGTGACTTTGATTGGTAGAGGCGGATTAGCAACTGCCACATTTGGAAATAAAAAAGCTGGCAATTTAACTGTTAATACTCCTAGATTAAACCTCCAAGATGGTGCTGCTATTTCTGCCGACACTTTGGGTGCAGGTGATGCCGGAAACTTGCATATTGACACGCGCAACTTAACCGTACAAAATGGTTCGCGCATTGGTGCAGGAACAACCCAAAACAGTACGGGATTGGGAGGAAGAGTAACAATTAATGCCAAAGATTCTATCGAAATTATTGGTACTTCTGTAGGTAATATAGTCCCCAGTGGCGTATTTGCTAGTACTTTAGGTGCGGGAAATGCCGGAGATTTGAACGTGGAAACTGGAAGTTTAACCGTCCGCAACGGCGCACAAGTCACCGTCAGTGGCGAAGGTACGGGTGCGGCAGGTAACTTAAATATTACTGCTGACACTGTGCGTTTGGATAACCGAGGTTCCTTGCGTGCGGAAACTAGAGTGGGCGATCGCGGCAACATTTCGTTACAAACCGAAGCCTTGCAAATGCGCCGCAACAGCAACATTACCACCAACGCTTTCGGTACTGCCAATGGTGGCAATATTAATATTAATTCAGATACTTTAGCTGCATTAGAAAATAGCGATATTCGCGCCAATGCAATTCGAGGTCAAGGTGGTAACATTCAAATTAATACGCAAGCAATTTATCGATCTTTGAATAGCGATATCGATGCTAGTTCCCAACTCGGAATTGATGGAATAGTAGAAATTCAAACCCCCGAAATTGACCCTACCCAAGGATTAGTTAACATTCCAGGAATTGACGAATCTCCTAATATTGTCACAGGTTGTCAACCAATAGGTAGAGAAACATCTAGTTTTACGATTACTGGTACGGGAGGGTTACCGCCAAATCCCACCCAACCTTTTACCAGCGAGGCAATTTGGAGAGATACTCGTTCTGATTCAGTTGCAACTGACAATCGACAACAAACACCAGACAAAATTGTCGAAGCACAAGGTTGGGTGCGCGGTGCAAATGGTGAGATTATTTTAACAGCAGATCCGGCAGCAGCGACGCCTTATAGTCCTTCTTTACCAATTGGTTGCTATGGGAAATAAACCTTGGCTGAAATTCGATATTATGACACCCTTAAGGGTGTCGCTACACAAACGAAGCCTGCCTTCGCAGGCTAAAATTACTAGAAAGAGACAGCGATCGCTCTCGCTTCTCCTCATATTTGTCCTCTCCCTATTTCTCACCATCATCACCCCCCACTCGTTCGATATTATGACACCCTTAAGGGTGTCGCTACACAAACAAAGCCTGCCTACGCAGGCTAAAATTACTAGAAAGAGACAGCGATCGCTCTCGCTTCTCCTCCTACTTCTCCTCTCCCTATTCCTCACCATCATCACCCCTTTTAACCTCTCTGCTTCCTCTGCGTCTCTGCGGTTCAAATCAATCTTACAAACAGCACAAACCCTCAACGAACAAGGACGACAGCAACTCGAACAAGGTGACGCCGAAGCAGCTTTAAATACTTGGAAACAAGCGGAAGCTGAATATCAAAAAGCCAAAGATGAAAATGGAGTTATTGGCAGCCAACTCAACCAAACTCAAGCACTCCAAGCTTTAGGCAGATATCGCCTCGCCGAACAATTATTAGAACAACTCCGAAAAACTATCGAAACTCAATCCGACTCGGAATTAAAAGCAACTGTATACCGGAGTTTGGGTGATGTTTTGCGAGTGAATGGGGATTTAAAGCAATCGGAAGCTATCTTAGAAGAAAGTTTAAAATTAGCCCTATCGTTAAACGCAACGCCAGCAGTTATTGCCACTCAACTGAGTTTGGGAAATACCGCCTTTGCTCAATTCAAACGCGCGCAAAGTGTGAACGATCCGCAAAGGGCTGAAGTGGAGAGTAAAAAAGCTGTTAATTTCTATCGCTCTGCGATCGCACAAGCAACTTCACCCCAAATCAAACTGCAAGCACAACTTAATTTACTCAATTTATTAATTGAAACAAAACAACGAGTAGAGGCAGAAAAAATTTGGCCTGAAGTTAGACAGGCGGTAAGCGAATTATCTCCGAGTTTGTTGGCGATCGCATCTAAAATAAACCTCTCTCGCAGTCTACTTAAACTCAACCCTATAAATGAAGCAATTCCATCTCTCCTAAGTAGAGCGTTCGCACAAGCCAAAACCTTAGCCAATCGGCGCTTAGAAGCCTACGCAATTGGTTATTTAGGACAATTTTATGAGTTTAATCAACAACCGCAACAGGGGATTAACCTCACAGAAACAGCATTAAAGTTAGCGCAATGTAATCAATTTTTTGATATCGCCTATCAATGGCAGTGGCAGTTAGGAAGATTGTATAATAATACTGGGAATAGAATGGCAGCGATCGCCTCCTACACCGAAGCCGTTAAAACCCTTGAATATTTGCGAAAAAACTTAGTTATACTCAACCCCGAAGGTCAATTTTCCTTTCGCGATGAAGTCGAACCAATTTATCGTCAGTTAGTTGATTTACTTTTGCAATCCGAACCCAGTCAAGAAAACCTTCAACAAGCAATCAAACAAATTGATGCGCTGCAACTTGCCGAAATAGAAAACTTTTTAGGCTGCGATTTGTCTAAATTAGTTGTAATTAACAAAGTTCCCGATCCCAAAGCTGCCATTATTTATCCGATTGTGTTAGACCAACGGTTAGCCGTCATTTTACAGTTACCTGAAAAAGTTTTAGAATATCATGAAATTGCGATTGACAAAAACCAGGTACACAATGCGATCGCCGAGTTAAAAGAATATTTAAACGCACCGAATCGCCGCGATGAAGTTATCCAAAAAGCGCAGATATTTTATCAATGGATATTTAAACCTATCGAACCAACAATTAGCAGCCGCAAAGACATTGAAACTTTAGTATTTGTTCTAGATGGAGACTTGCGAAATATCCCGATGACAATTCTCCACGACGGTCAAAAATATCTGTTTGAAAAATATCCAACTGCTGTGGCTCCCCAATTGGAAATTTTCGCCCCCAAACCGCTGGAAAAAAGCTTAAAATTATTTATTGGTGGCGTTGGTCAACCACAAACAATCGAGGGAATATTTTACGAGCGCATTAGATATTTTGACCAAGAGTTAAATCAAATAAAAACGCAAGCATCTGCCAGCGAAACACTTGTAAATGAGAATTTTACCCTGGCAAATATCCAACAGCAACTCGAATCAGAAAACTTTTCAGCCATCCATATTAAAACTCACGGCGTCTTCAGTTCTGAACCGGATGGTACATTTATTGTGGCTTACAATCAATTAGTCAAGGGTAAAGATTTAGCTAACATAATTCAATCGAACCGTCAAAGCGAATCTCAAACTATCGAATTACTCGTCCTGAGTGCTTGCTATACAGCACAAGGAGATAACCGAGCGATTTTAGGACTGGCTGGAATTGCAGTGCGTGCAGGCGCACGCAGTACAATATCAACGTTATGGGAAGCACGGGATGCAGCCAATACCGAACTAATGGCAAAATTTTACCAAGAGTTATCTAAACCAAACATGACGCGAGCAAAAGCATTGCAACTAAGTCAAAAATCCCTGTTTGAGCAATACAAAGCTCCCAATGTTTGGGCACCTTATGTTTTAGTTGGGAATTGGCTTTAATATCGTGTCCGGTCGATTACCTCTAATAAAATAAGCCCGCGCAGGCGGGCTTAGTTTGTGTAGCCGCACCCTTTAGGGTGACGGTATTATGGGTAATTTACCGGACATCATATAACAACCAGAAACCCGGTTTTTCTAAAAAACCGGGTTTCTTAACCATTATCCACGAGTTGTATGACTTCAACCACAGGTATTTTACCCATAGCCTCCAAATCAGTGGAATCTAACTCAGCAGATGTTAATAAATTCATCCAATCGCGTTTGAGTTGTTCATTTTCTGAATTGCTAAGACGCTGTTCTGCTAAACGGGATAAAGCGTCATACCAAATTTCTGGATTCCCAGCGTTCATTTTAACCTCGCTTTCGGGAGTTAACGGAACTCGTTGCACCCACTCATCCACAGCAACGCGCTGATTGGGGGTCTTTTGTTGGCATTTAATTACTAAATACCAATGGTAATATTGATTCGGTTGCAGGGCATATTTAGGAACGGCAGGGAGACGAATCCCAATAATTCCAGGAGTTTTAGAGGGTTTAAAAGAAGTTCGGTAAATAAGTTTTTCGTCGCGCTCGTGCAGTGAAAATTCGCTCGATTCAATTTCTTGTGATGAATAGGGAAGATAAAACCAAAATGTGGGATATTCTTCTGTGGTTAATCGCTGTTCCAGATTGCGAGGAACTAAAGCTGTCAGTCGCTGACCTGTGTTGTTGCAAGATGCGCTAGAATCGCCAAGTCCACCGCCTTCTGTGGCAGTTCCTTTGGGTGGTCGGTCGCGACTTGCATTGACTTGGTTCTGATTCTCCAGAATACCAGACTGTTGTTGTGCAAGCACCGGGTAGAATGGCACGCTGATGATTGAGAGAGCAATCGCAAAAGCAATCTTAACCTGCTCGGTGACCATAGCAAATGGTGATTATGAGTTCTTAGAAGCAATATAAAAGACCAAAACGCCGCTTGTGAACAGAGATAATACTGAAGGAACCAGCGGTATCCACCCACTGATAACGAGACTGCCGTAGCAGATTAAATATAATGCGATCGCTGCCACACTGGCGCTAGGGACGACTAAACCTCGCCGCGATCGCACAGACGAAGCGAACGCACCCCCTGCAAGGGACCAAATCCAAACAAAAATAGCATCCCCCCACTGGGGTAAGGTCCACAACAAAGGTCGTTTATCCATCACCGCACTGATAATTTGACTCGTCATCTGTGCGTGAACCCAAACCCCCGCCATTTCACCCAATGGGGTATTAAAATTATCTCTAGCAACTTTTGCAGTATAGCCAATCAGTACAATTCGATCTTTTACCAATTCTGGGTTAATTCCAGCTAAAACTTGCGTTAGGGTCACTTTATTTGCGGGTTTGGGGTTTGAACGATAGTTAATTAGTATTTCATTGCTCTCGCCACTTAAGTTTTGATAACCACCCGTCCGCGCATTTAATGGTTTCAAGATAACTTGGTCGTGATGCCAATCTCCATTTGGCAAAGTTGTCAGCGGTTTACCTTCTGCCTGAAGAAATCGTTTAGCTAACACCAAGCTTAAACTATAGGGAGTAATGCAAGTCGGAGATTTACGAAATTTCGGGTTGTAGGACAGAAATTGCCGCCGAATTGAATTATCAATCCAATCATCCTTAATTAAATCGCTATAACCGACTTGTTCCTTTAACTGTTTTTGGGAAAATTCAGCAGGTGGGTAAAAGTTTGGTGTTGAATCTAAAGCAGCACAGACAGTCAATAAATTTGAGTTTTGTTGAAATTGCTCGATGAATTCTTTTCTCCCCGGTGGTCTGGCTTGATAGCGGTGCATATCTAAACCGATAACGCGGGGTTGATGTTGTTCTATTTTTTCAATTAACTTCGCTAACGTTGTATCTTCTACGGGATATTTTCCACCTATATCTTCTTGGGTGACTTCAACAACTAAAATGCGCCGATCGATGGTTTCAGATGGACGCGATCGCATCATCCCATCAAACACCGCCAACTCCCACGATTGCAATATCCCAGTTAACCGCACACCCATTATTAGAGTGGTTGCGATCGCGCTTGTAGGTAAAACAAATTGCCAGCAATCTTCCCGTAACCAAACAGGACGATTTACGAGCGATCGCCAGTTTTCTAAACGGTTTTTAATTATTTCTACATTTGCCGGTCTTTTGTCTATAGATTCCTCTATCATCCAATCCAGCAAATCAGCCAACCGCTTTGAAATATGCTTAGCACTATTTCGCCAAATTGGCTTTTTTGTGCCTTCGTTTTTCGGGAAATCACAGGGTTTTTTGCCAGTCAGCAAATGTACAAAAGTTAGCCCCAAAGCAAAGAAATCTGATTGGGGATATCCCAGTCCTTGTTTTCCCTGTTCTGGCGCTGCATACATTGATATAACTCTTCTGGCAACTTCATCTCCCGCACCTAATCTTGCGTAATAAGTGTTCGTAATTTGTCTAACTTCGCCAAAGTCAACTAACACCAGTTTACCATCATCTGGTTTTAGCATGATGTTTGAAGGGCTGATATCAAGATGTAAATATTTTTTATCATGATGCAGATATCGCCGGATTTTTATTAATTGTAATAACCAGTCAATTGCTGGCTTTTCTTCAATCGGTTTATATTCAGGATTTTCCATCCATTTGTCTAAGTTGATTCCTTCTATTTTTTCCATCAACAGACAGTGGATTTCTCGTGGCGGACAATCTTCTATAGGATGAGTGAAGTAATCTTCTCCTGCTTCTACTCTAGGAATTGATATATCTGGACGCCACAATTGTTTCAATACTCTGCCTTCCTGCTTAAAGGAATCCAGATGTTCTAGCTTTGTTAGACATTTAAGAACTTTCTTATTTCCATTGTTATCTACAACCTCAAAAACTCGTGCAAAACCCCCTTCACCCAACTTCTTAACGACGCGATAACGATCTTTCAGAATTAATGCTGCTCCACATTCAAGGCACAAAGATTCATCTTCTGGATTTTCTGGATTGTTACACCAAGGATTGAGGCAATAAATCATAGTCGGAGAAAGAACATAAATCAATTCAGATAACCACAGGGTAGGGGCACGGTATCCAAAATATTCCATCCAAATGAAGATTTTATGATTGCCGTGCCCCAGGGACGAGCTATCGCTATTGATATTCAAGCATAAACCCAGTTTCTTGAATTTTAATCTGACAATTGCTCGATCAAATAATCAATATTATCTGCTGCATACCCGATTTCTTCGATTGGCTTTTCTTCAATTTTTGAGCATAATTGACTCAGCTTTTCTTGCAAAACACTGTCTTCTCGATAAACCTTGCGTAAGGTTTCTATAATCTTGTCCGTGATGTTAGGAATGAGGGATTCCACAGTCTCATCTCTTTCTTCTTGAATATCCAAACAATAAGCTTTCAGCATTTTAATTTGTTGAATTTTTGACAGCTTAATTGCTTGATAAATTTCCCGTGTAATTCCATCGCTCAATTGGTTTCGGACATACTCCATCACAACAGGTGGAAAGGTAAATCCTGCTGCATTTCGCTCGATCATATTGCGTCTTTGCAGCGATTCTAAAGCCTCGAATAACTCATCATCAGAGACGAAGAGTAAACTATTTAATTTGATATCTTGCCACGGCAGTGGATTGCCGACGATCGCTAGCCATCCGGCGATTTCTTTTTCGCGTTCTGATAACCGTTCGTATTGTTGCTTGATTAAGTCTCGAATATCCTGCACTAACGTCACTTTTTGCGCCAAAAATTCGGATATTTTGCCGCCAAATAGCTCTTTAATCGTGGTGGAAGCAATTTTTAAAGCTAAAGGGTTTCCTCGATAGTGTCGAATCAGATAGTCATATTGTTGCCGATCGACTAACTGTTTTTCTTGTAAAAACTTTTCGGCATATACCGGATCTAACCCTTTAACTTGATAGGAGCGAACGGGTAAGGTTTCTCCTTCGGCGAAGGCAATTTCTTTAGTCTTTTCCAGACTGGTAATCACAATGCAGCTTTGATGGCGTTCTCCCAACCGCTCTAGCAGTTTGCCATAGTCTTGATGTTTTTCCTCAAATTGTCCGGCAATATTTTCGCTGCAAAGCAGAGATTCTAAGTTATCGAGTACGATCAAGCAGCGATGTTTTTTTAAACAATCGAGTAGTCGCTCGATTCGAGCGTCATTATTATAAGTTTGATAAATTGCCCGCTCGTCAGGTAAAGATTGAATTAGGTCATCTAAGAGGTTCTCAATACTAGGGGCGCGACGCAGCGATCGCCAAATCACATAATCAAACTGCTCGCCAATTTCTTCCGCCAACTTCACCGATAAAGCAGTTTTACCAATTCCCGTCATCCCCAACAGCGCCACGATGCGGCATTTATCATCCACGCACCACCGCTTCAGCATGTTCAGCTCTTCTGTGCGACCATAGAAAACCGAAACATCCGGCGCTTCTCCCCAGTCGAGGCGGGGACGAGAGCGCGATCGCTCAGTGTAAACAACAGCAGACTCTGCGCTTACTAAATTGTCTCGCTTCAAGCTTTTTTGGTGCAGCGAATCAAGCAGGGACATCAACTTGGCTAATTTCCCAGGTCCTGCGCCGGTAATGCGAAACTTCTTGTACACCTCGCCGAGTCTCTTGCGGACTGCTTCCGGAGTCAGGTCTAGCTTTTTGGCGATCGCAACAATCGGTTCGCCCCGCAACGCCATTGACAACACTTCTAACTCGTTGTCGGACACAAAGTATTCAGTTGCTACCGCTTTCAGGAAATCTTGGGGAATCACAGTACTTAGGCTCATCTAGGCGAATATATTTTATTCTATACTTATAAGTGAGTTTTTGTGTATGTTCGCCCGCTCTCACTTCCCGCCAAACCGCGCCAGTCGGATCTTTTGCCTAAACCAACGTCAAAATTGCGTTCTCAACTCCTCTCCCTTGATGGGAAACCGGAAATTATAGGAGACAGTAGTACGACGGGTACAAAAAACTTGACAGTTAAGCTTGACAGAATGGGATTTCCCCATTTATTCTCTCACATAAAGAGATTTGAATGAATTGATCGAGGGCAAAAAAGTTGCGCTCTGATGAAGAAAATTCTACATAGCTGGAATCCCCTGGCGCCTACCATGGGGTGTCCCCGCGTCACCGTGTCAGAGCGTCGGGAGCGTCCTCTTCAATTTGGCGCCGCCTGAGTTTCTTAAACAAATCCGGCGTTACCAAACCTTGAGGGAAAAAGATCGTTCCCAAGACGATCAGCAATCCGAAGATAATTAAACGACCGTCGCGCAGGAATGCTGCTAACCAGTTGGGTAGACCACCAGCGTCTGCGATCGCTCTTAAAATTTCCGGCAATGCTGTAAATATCATACCCCCCAACACCGGCCCCACAAAAGTCCTATTTCCCCCAATTAAAACAGAAGTTAAGTAAATAATACTCGCATCAAACGTCCCTTGGCGGGCATTCCAAGTATTGAGAAAATGGGCGCTAATAGCACCCACAACCCCTGCCAAAATCGCACCCAGCGTAAACGCCAATACCTTGTAATAAGTCGGGTTAATTCCCATCGCCCCCGCAGCCAATTCATCTTCTCGAATAGCTGTAAATGCCCGACCTACCCGGATCCCCTCAAGGCGATAAAGTAAAACCATACTAATTAATAGCAACGGCAATGCAATCCACAAATATTCAATCGGGGTTGAAAAAGGTTGGGGAATACCAAAAATCCCCACAGCACCGCCGGTAATTTCCAAATTCAGCGACAAAACCCGCAACACTTCTACAAAAGCGATCGTTGCCAGTGCCAAATAAATTCCCCGCAAACGTAGCGCTGGAATCCCTACCAAAATGCCCAAAATCCCAGAAAATACAGCAGCACTTAGCATTTCCAATAACAGCAAGGGAATCGGAAATAAACCGCTTTGAGTGGGAAAAACTTTAGTAGATAAAATTGCCGCAATGTACCCGCCCAAAGCATAAAAACCAGGACTCGCCAAAGACAATTGCCCAGTCATTAGAGGCAAGTAAAGCGATAGTCCCAGCAGCGCCCCCAATACCATAGAGACGATTAAAGGCCCGTAAGTGGTGAAAAATTCAGTCATAAATGGATTTTAGATTTTAGATCGGGACTTACGCAAACCCTCTATCTATATGTAGGGTGCGTTAGCGATAGCGTAACGCACCATCTACCAAATTTAGTATCCCTGGGTAAGTCCTGTAGATTTTAGATTGAGATGGAGGCGAGGCCTCCGGATTTCGTTCCCAGGCAAGATCCTGGGAACGAGTGGTGCAAGGCAGAGCCTTGTGGTTTTACTATATCCCTCAAGTCCTTGCCTTGCGGACGCAAGTTTGTATAGCCCCACCCTTAAGGGTGAGGGGCTAAAAATGTCGTGCGTTACGCTATGTGGTGCGTTACGCTATGTGGTGCGTTACGCTATGTGGTGCGTTACGCTATGTCGTGCCGTACTCTGCTGGCTAACGCACCCTACGCGGCTACACCTTTTGAATCAAACGCCGCCCCAGTGCCGTACTCTGCTGGCTAACGCACCCTACGCGGCTACACCTTTTGAATCAAACGCCGCCCCAGCAAACCTTGCGGTCTAACCAAGAGCATAATAAATAATATCCCAAAAGCCACCGCATCTTTATAAGCCGAATATTCCGCAGGGACAAAAGCTTCCACAATTCCAATTACCAAACCCCCCAACACTGCACCGGGAATACTCCCCAACCCTCCTAAAACAATAACAGCTAAACCTTTTAAACCAAAAGCAATGCCAAAATATGGCCCGGCGATGCTAACGCTTGAACCTACCAAAGTTCCTGCCAATCCTGCTAAAAAACTGCTAATGAAAAATGTCAGGACAATAAAACCGTCTGTGTTAATTCCTAACAAACTCGCCGTCGTTGCATCTTCAGCGACGGCACGCATTGCCTTGCCGTATTTGGTGTAATTGATGAAATAAGTAAGAATTGCCAAAATCACCACAGATACACCAAAAATCACCAGTTGAACCGTGCGAATCGGAATCGGGTTTTCTGCCGTACCAAAGTTAATCGCAGCAGGGAGGTTGCCGTAGGTATCGCCTGGAAAGGTGTAGTTTTCTGCACCGACTAAATACTGGATTAAATTGACAATTACTAAGGCAACTCCCAAGCTGGAAACGACAGTCAGCAATGGATCTGAACCCTTACGCCGCAAAGGACGAAAAGCAATGCGTTCGATGGCAATTCCCACTAAACCGGCGAGTGCGCTGCCTAAAATTAACGCCAGTGCAAATGGAAGTTGTACGGGTAAGGCAGCATTGGCAAGCAATCCGCTAAAACCGAATCTTCCTCCCATCAATGTATAGGTGAAATACGCGCCCAAGGTAAAAATTGCCCCGTGAGCAAAGTTAATGATGCCTAAGATGGAGAAGATGAGGGTGTATCCTAATGCAAAAATTGCATAAACGGTGCCAATGGATAAACCGTTGAGAATTTGTTGGATAAATAGAGTTAAATACATATTGCTAATGGCTAATGGCTAATGGCTAATGGCTAATTGGTTCTTACTATTAGCGATTAGCAATTAGCCATTACCCATTCCCTATTTTACTATTTTATTAATGAGAATTTACCATTGTTACCATTGGCATCCATTTTAATTTTAGAGACAGAGAATTCTTTCTGAATTATATCTCCTGTTGGGGTGAAGGCAATGTCGCCTAATGGGGTTTCGTACTTGCCAGCTAGGATTTGTTTGTTCAGTTTTGTCCGCAGTTGTTCTAGGGGTAATTTAGTAATGTCAGATTGTTTATCGACTGCTTTTAGCGCTTCCACAAATACCTGAACTGCTGTGAAAGTTTGGGCGCTAAATTGGGGGGGGTCTTTTTGGTATTTTTGACGATAAGTGGCAGCGAAAGATTTGTTAATTTCGCTGGGCAGCGCCGGATTATAATATTGGGCAACTAGGATGCCGTTGCAGAAGTTTTTACACACGGGAAAGACATTAGAAGTACTGAAACCATTCCCGCCAACGATCGCTCCTTTATAACCCAATTCTCGCAACTGTTTCACCAAGTTTCCCCCATCTGTCGTCAGGCCGGAAATAATCGCCAAATCTGGTTTAAAATTGATGGCAGCAGTCGCTTGGGCTTGGAAGTCAGTATCTGTGGTTTGGAATTTTTGCACCGTTACAATATCGAGTTCCAGTTGCGTAACCGTTTTCTGAAACACTTTGGTTTCATAGACCATTGCTTCTTGGTCTTGGGCGTAAAATACGGCGACTTTTTTGATTTTTGGATTGAGTTTAAGTGCTGCTTTGACCGACTTGGGAACTACGAGGTCGGGACCGGGGGAAACCCGCGCTATAAAATCGCCAATTTCGGGGATGCCTTTGGCGATGGTGGAGGGTGCGATCGCAGGCACTTTTGCCCGCTCCGCCACTGGATGCGCGCTAAAACCCTGTTGCGAAGTAGTCGGTCCGACAATCCCGACTACTTTATTCTTATTAATTAGGGTTTTAAAAGCATTAATTGCTCCCGTTTCGTCTCCCCCAGTATCTTGAAACACCAGTTTAATTTGCTTGCCATTAATGCCACCCTGCTGATTAAAATACTCCTCGGCAATTTTCGCCCCAGCAACTTGTTCCTGACCGATTAAAGCAATGTTGCTAGTCTGCGCCAAAGCTACGCCAATCAAAATAGAATTGTCAGGATTATTGCTCGTGTTATTCTGACCGCAAGCAGAAAGCAATAATCCGATAGTGGCTAGGAGGGTAGATACACAGGTAGATGGTTTTTGCATAAGCGATCAACTATTTCACCGAGACAAACTTGCCATTCTTCCCATCTGGATCGACTTTCAGTTGTGCGACATAAAACTGACTTTGAACCACATCTCCCACTGGCGTAAATGAAATTTGACCCAAAGGAGTATCGTATTTTCCAACTAAAAGCTGCTTGTTCAATTCGGTTCGCAATTGCTCCAGGGGCATTTTAGCAATATCGCTCTTTTTATCCACTTCTTTGAGCGCTTCTACAAATACTTGCACGGCTGTAAACCCTTGGGCGCTAAACTGGGGTGGTTCTTTTTTGAATTGTTCCAGATAAGTACTGCGGAAGGTTTTGTTAATCTCATTCGGGTGTTCGGGGCTATACGCTTGAGCCACCAAAACCCCATTGCAGCGAGCTTGGCACACTGCGAATATATTAGATGTATTGAAACCGTTGCCGCCCACAATGATACCTTGATAGCCCAATTCTCGCAGTTGCCGCACTAAGTTTCCCCCATCCGCAGCTAAGCCGGAAATAATAATTAAATCCGGTTTCAGGTTAATCGCGTTAGTTGCTTGCGCTTGAAAATCAGTGTCACTGGTTTGGAACTTTTGTACGGTTACTAAATCCAGTTTTTGATCCTTAACTACTTGCTGAAAAATTTCGGTTTCCGACTTGCTAAAAGCGTCGTTTTGTGCATAAAACACAGCCACTCGCTTGATTTTTGGATTCAGTTTGAGCGCCGCTTTGATGGAATTGGGAGCAACAATGGAAACGGGTGCAGAAACGCGGGAGATATAATCACCAATTTCGGGGATGCCTTTGGCAGTATTGGAAGCAGCAATCACGGGAACTTTAGCGCGTTCGGCAATCGGATCGGCACTAAAGGCTTGTTGGGAAAGCGTAGGGCCAACAATACCTACTACTTTATTTTGATTAATCAGAATGTTGAAAGCATTGATAGCGCCAGATTCTTCGCCGCCTGTATCTTGCACGACCAATTTTATCGGAGTGCCGTCAACGCCACCTTTGTCATTGAAATATTTTTCGGCAATTTTAGCTCCTTGGATGCCTTCTTGACCCAGTAAAGCCACGTTGCTAGTTTGCGCTAAGGCAACACCAATTGGAATGCCCCCCGCAACACTTGCTGTCCCTGTAGGACTGGTGTTGGTGGCAGTTGGGTTATTCGATTGAGTGCAAGCTGTCATGAGTAAAGTCAAGGCAGCCAATAAGACAGAGGTACGGGCAGTAGAGTTTTTCATAAAGGTTCGAGACAAGAAAAAAATTTATGCCTGTGGGCAGATTGTATCTCATCTCCATTGGCATTAGTGCAGGAACTTGGTGGGTTATATCATGTCCTCTTGCTGCGGCATTGCAGCGACGGGGCGGGTTTATCAATACAATTCGCCCCAAATCAAAGATTTCTCGTAAAACCCGCCCCTACGACGCAATTAACCATACGAGTCCGATACTAGCGGACATGATATTACGCTGATTTAAAGGAATACCACACCATTAATTGGGTAAAAGGATATCTTCTTCGATCAAAATTCTGCCAAGCTTCTGATATTCTCGTCGAATAGCCTGGAGCAGGTGAGCCATGTTGATGACTCTACCATCGTCTGCTGCTAAGAAAGCTGCTGCTAGCGCAATATTCCGAATATGAGCGCCTGGGATTTCAAAGCGACGCGCTAGGAAATCTAAGTTTATGTCTGAACTGCAAGGCGTTGTATCGGGCCAAACTTTTTCCCAGATTTGACGGCGTTGCTTTTCATTTGGGAAGGGAAACTCGATAATGAAACGCAGCCGCCGGACAAAGGCATCGTCCATATTGCTGCGGAGGTTGGTAGTCAGAATTGCTAGTCCTTCATACTCTTCCATTTTTTGCAGCAGGTAGCCAATCTCGATGTTGGCATAACGGTCGTGAGCATCCCGAACTTCAGAACGTTTGCCAAATAAAGCATCTGCTTCATCAAATAAAAGAATGGCGTTGTAGTTAGCCGCAGCGGTAAAAATACGGTTGAGGTTTTTCTCAGTTTTACCGATATATTTGCTGACAATTTGTGACAATTCAATTTTATAAAGGTCGAGTTGCAATTCGCGAGCGATGACTTCAGCCGCCATTGTTTTACCAGTTCCAGGTGGTCCATAAAACAGCACGTTCAAACCTTTGCCGAGGGATAGTTTGCGATCGAAACCCCATTCTTCATGCACGAGATTTCTATATTTGGTTTGATTGCAGATTGCTCTGAGCTGGGTCTGATGGTCGTCTGGTAAAATAATATCATTCCAAGTATATTGAGGCTCTATTTTCCGTGCTAGTGCGGTCAAATCGTGACCGGATTGAGCGCGGGCAGATGCAAATAATAATAAAGTATGGGAAGTGTTTTTCTCTGCCGCTGCTTGCCAACGAGCTGCTTTACAAGTACTTTTGACGGTATTGGTAATTTGGTGGGGAGTGAGGCGGAAGCGGTCTGCTAGGGCATCTAATTCTGTAGGATCGATCGAGATGCCTGCCGTCGTCAGTTGAGTTTGCCAGCAGATTCGACGCTGGGCAAAGTCGGGAATGGAAAACGGTACGGTTATCATTTCGACTGGAACAGCAGCATTAGGTATCCAGGGTTGGATGCCAGCTAGGATGGTAATGCTTCTGTGTTGTGCGATCGCTCTCATCAGATCCTCATACAGAATAGCCTGGTCGTTTAGCAAGGCATCCAGTCCATCTAGGTAAAGCAAGGCATTCTGAAACCAAGCTTCGCGGCATATCAGCTTTAAAGTGGGTGCAAAATTAGCTTTGTTATCTGCAATTTTGGCTAAGTCTGCTGATAGCAAAGGAGCTTTGATTGCTGCAGCTAATGCTTCAGCGGTGAGATGTTTACTGACTCTATCTGAACCTTGAAAATAAATTTGTAGCGTTTTTTGTGCTTGCCAATCTTCGATAACTAAGGTTACCAAAGCTTGTTTTACTTCAGGATTCAGGTATAAATCGTTGAGGCAAGTGGTAGGGTTGATTAGTTGGCAGAAAGGAGCAAGTCGCGCGTCCAGTCCGGGTTGTTGCAATAAAAAGCGAACCACTTGGTCATCGAGGTGCAATTCGTGGGCGAGAAGCGTAGATTTGCTGCGATCGCTTTCTGAAACCACGTGTAGTAAATCATGCCGAATCAGCGGCACATCAGCAGAAAAATGGATGCGTCGCGCTAATTTATCTGCGGCTGAAACACAAAGCAGATTGAGGGCAAGATCGACGCTGGGACGCTTGCATCTAACATCATCTTGGAGATAGGCGTAGAGGCGTTCGTAGCGGCGATCGAGTTCGGGGGCGAGAGCGATCGCAATGATATCTATATCAAAATCCGACAGTCCGAAAGTCTGGATTAACTGTGCCAGTCGCGAATCTTGTTTAATTAAATTACTAATAGGTTGAGTGGGTAATTGATGGTTTAGTTCAAATACTGGTGCGGCTGGTTTTCGTTGTAGTAACTGTTGAGTTTATTCTGGATTAACGTGCAGTCCTCGATAGGGATATTGTGCGGCTTCTGTTCCATAAGCTATTTGTGCGGCGGCTATAGCTTGTTCTAACAATTGGTCTAGACGCTGTAATAGGGGAAGTAATTCTTCGAGTGGGGAATTGCTGGCGATCGCTTCTGTTGTGTTAACCATTTCTTCTCTGTCCGATTGCTACACTAAGTTTATAACTCAAAGCCTTCTGTTGTTCTTCCCCTAAATCCTATGTCCGTTGTACAAAACTGGGAAACTATCGATGTACCCCCTCAGTTTCCAGACCACACCCAACTGCCAGAATCGGATGGAACGTTTGTGAAAAATTTTCAAGCACATCCTCAAAGTATTCTTCTTACTGATTCCATTGACCCTGTTTTGCAGCGTCTCCATCCCGACGGACAGTACGCCATCGGTCAGGATTGCGGGATTTACTGGCGCGAGACTGAACCTCCAGAAAAGGGTGCTGAAGCACCTGATTGGTTCTACGTTCCTCGCGTCCCCGCGAGAATTGATGGTCAGATTCGTCGTTCTTATGTGTTGTGGCGAGAGTTTATTACACCCACAATAGTGTTAGAGTTTGCCTCTGGTAATGGCAGTGAAGAACGTGACAGGACTCCTTTATCGCGTTCTGGTGAGGGAGAAACTATCCGACCTGGGAAATTTTGGGTTTACGAGCAGGTGATGCGTATTCCTTACTATGGTATCTATCAAAATCAAACTTTGGAAGTTTATCATCTGGTAGATACTACTTATCAGCGGATGACACCTAATGAACGAGGTCACTATCCTATTCCCCCAATGCAGGTGGAATTGGGTTTATGGAGAGGGAGTTACTCGAGTCATGTCGATGAGTTGTGGTTGCGCTGGTGGGATGAAGATGGGAATTTGTTGTTAACAGGTCAGGAGGCGGCTGAGGTAGAACGAAATCGGGCTAATGTTGCTGAGGAACGGGCTAATCTTGCTGAAGAACAGGCTAAACAAGAACAACAAAAGCGATCGCAACTAACAGAACGGCTGAAATCGCTTTCTCCAGAACAGTTGCAGGCTTTGGGAATTAGCTTAGAACTTTTGGATTGACATGCTCTATTTTTCAGAAAGGAAACAAACTGGAGACTCAAATGATACCAGCGATCGCACTCCCCAAAAAAGAATCCCCTCTCCTGTTTGAAGGACTGACTTGGAGAGAGTTCAAAGCCGTCGAGCAATTGTTAGACCGTCCGGGATATCGACTCTCTTTCTTGGATGGAGTTTTGGAGATCAGAAGAATGCCTGGAGAACCCCACGAAACTGTTAAGGAACGAATCGGTGCATTGTTGGAACTTTTCCTGCTTGTGGCAGGGTTTGACTTTACTCCAACTGGTTCAATGACTTTAGAAAGTGAAGGAGGTGCTGTCAAGCGAGAGGCGGATAAATCCTATAAACTTGCCCCAGGTCGTAGGCTACCCGATCTGGCGATTGAGGTAGTATTTTCCAGTGGCGGTATCAATAAGCTGGAGGTATACAAGCGGCTGAAAATTCCGGAAGTTTGGTTTTGGGAAGACGGAGTGTTGGAGGTTTATCACCTGCGAGGAGAGGGGGATGCGCTTTACTATGAAAAGATTTCCAGTAGTGAAGAGGTGAAAGGGATCGATCTGGATTTGTTGTTGAGTTGCATCAATATGGTGAATCATGTTGATGCGATTAAGACTTTTCAACAGGGATTTCAGAAATAGCTGGGGATAGGCGATCGCATGACCATCAAGACAGTCGTTACAATTTTGTTGTATCTGGTGAATCAAAATTTATTGATGATGTAGTTTTAACTGATATGGTACTCCGGGATCACTTTCGCCCGCCTCTAAGTACCAGACGACACTGGCACAGTTTTCACAATGCCTGGTCAACCTATATTGCTGATGACTTGAACCAATGTCTTCCAGAAGGCTACTTTGCTGAACCAAACGCTCAATTTGGCATTGAAATTGCTCTGGCTGCTTTCAGCGAACGAATACCTGTTAATCCAAAGCATCAAACATCTGAAATGCTGGAATGGAAGCCAAGCTCACCGACTGCAACGGTGCCATTTCAACTCACCACAGATGTCGTTGAAGTTCAAATTTTTAGTACTCAAGCAGGACCGACGCTAGTGGGAGCTATTGAGTTAATTAGTCCGGCGAATAAAGACCGCCCAGGGCAGCGATCGGCGTTTACTTCTAAATGTCAAACTTACCTGACTCAAGGCATTGGACTAATTATAGTCGATCTCGTCACAATACTTTCTGCAAACTTGCACAACGAGTTGATGAATCGCTTGAATTTGGTAATTGACCCCCTAGATGCACGATTGTACGCCGTTGCTTATCAAGTTGGTCAAAAAAATGGCAGTCCTCACCTTGATTTTTGGCAAGAAGCGCTGGCGATTGGAGACAATCTTCCTATACTACCTCTGTTTTTAAAAGGTGGGCTTTATTTACCGATTCATCTGGAAATGACCTACCAATATACTTGTGTTAGGCAACGTATTCCTGAATTGAATGAATAATCACTAAATAGGAGCAAAGAAAAAGGTGAACCACGGTTCACAAAAAGCGATCGCGTGCGGTGTTATAGGTTGCTATGGGCGAGCGATCGCTCTAACCTTTGGTAAGGGTTGATTTTGTAATTCAACCTAACCTATAGACAAGCGATTGTCCCAAAGGGACACACTTCGCGATCGCACTTTTGGGATGAAAAGCATCCACTATGCGATCGCTATCAGGCACCCTACAAGATCAGAGATTAGTTTTCTTCGTAGTGCGATCCACAAAGTCTTGTTCTTTGTCGTACAATATCCCATGAACCCCTTTAGTTCTCAGCCCTGGTATATGGGCAGCCCCAACTTGGACAAGCAATGGGGAAGGGGCGACATTGATCCGCCGCATCATTTCGTTCTCACGGATATCCCTTGTCTCAGGGTTCATAATGGCTTGATTGACCCGTTGTGACCAATCGTCTCGATTTCTCTCTCGACCTGCATTGAGCGTGATTAGCGGAGCCATCTTCGGGAATTTCTCGATATCGATCGCACTTTTTATAACCAGGTTAATTAGGTCTTGGATCGATTCGATACTCTTCCAGAAATTTCGTTGCATCCATCCACCCAATTGAGTGACCCTGCCCTGTGCATTACTTGTGCTAATTTTCTTCACTTCCTCATAACCATCATGGACGTAGATTTGCAGGGCAAGGTTGACATACTCTTGTTCCGTTGGTGTCTTGTTTGGTTTTTCAAACAGACTCTCTCCAATTTTGTGATATCGCAATAGCACCACATAGACTTCGCGCATTCTTTCAAACAACATATTGTAGAAATCATTTTTGACTTTCTGACTATCGGGACCTGTGAGATTATAAATCTGGTCATATCCTTTGAGGAATTGTTGTACTATACTCAGGGCGCTGATGGCATACTCGTTTTGTCCCTCTAGGGCTAAGTCACCAGTGACACTCCGAGTCTTACCGCCTAACTCATCTTCGATCGGCTGATCTGCTAAGGCAATGCTGTTTTCGGTTGGTTTGCCAAATGTCTTGTACTTTTCCCGCATCTTGGGGAGATAAGACCAGGGAGCTGTAGCATTGTTCCAGGTGTCGGCACCATGCCTTGATTCACCTACAATATGTTTGTCTTCCAGCATTACCCGGACTGATAGGTGATTACGAATTTGCTGACCAAGCGTTGCAGCAGGAGCTACGAGAAAAGTATCTGTTGTTGAGTTCAGCGTCTGTTCAGCTTCGCTCCCAACAGCTACACTCCCTGGTGGAACACCCACATTGTGTTCCATTTCGTGTGCATTGTTCATGAGCGTTTTGTCATCTTTCCATTTTGCCTGGAGTACTGTAACGCCTGATGGTTGCATCTGGTTGGGAGCAGAAAATATGCCTGGAAGCTTATCCGGCGATACCTCACCACCGCCTGTGGCATCCTGTTCCTGAACAGGGACTTCAGCATTGTGAAGTTGATCAAACCGTAATGCAAGCGCATGAATCTTGTTGTTGCTCATGTTATCGGTATCATATTCTTCATTTGTTCCAGAATCTACGTAGATTCTTTGTATCGCATCGGAATTGACTGGAACAATTGGTATGGAAGGTTGAGATACCATAGGTTGATAAGCATTTTGGGGAAGGTGGATTGCTTTTGCCCCCATCACATCTGCTTCTGTTTCCAACTCGCGATCATCATTAATCCCTACACCCAGTGCCTGTATTGTTGGCCTTACCCTTCCCTGCATCTGCTGTACAACGTGCCACGCTTCATGAGGTAAATGCTCTTCTTGTCCCGGTGCCACATGAATATCTGTCCCTTGAGTATATGCCAAAGCCTGCAACTCGGCAGGTTTAGAGCAATTGTAGTGAACCCTCACATCATCCATCGCTATCCCACAAAGGTTTTCTATCCCTACTTTGAGGTTATCCGGTAGTCCGGTTTTGTTTTCTGTCTGCGCTTGAGATACACTAGCACTATCAGCTTCCTTCGCTTGAATGGGTTTTTTTATCTGCATCAAATCACTGCGAAACTCTGGAAATAAACCCCGAAACAGCGGTTTTTGTGGTATGGAAGGTTGATTTGCCAGGAGTTGGTTAACAGCTTGATTGCCGATCGCGCCTTGCAATTCCTCAATGGGGTGCGTGGAAGAGCCAGCGAGCGCACTACTTTTAGTTTGAGATGGAGCGATCGCATTTTTAGTTTGGCTCAGGTGTTGGCGTTCCATAAAATTTTCCTCGAGAACTGGGTATGAAATACGCGATCGGGTTCCCAGTTGCGATCGCATCGATCGTCGATGCACCAACTGCCTTCTTGCTTGGGTTTCAACAGGCGATCGCATTTTGGGATTGAGGTGGAGCGAGCGCTTAATTTTAAGGTGGAGGCAATGTTCCGATTAAGTTTTCAGCTAACTCTAAAAATTGCTCGGCATAAACAATTTGTTCGTTAGCTTGCTCGATTGTAACAGTATTCAGTTAACAGGAATTCAAGCTGGTCTTCTGTCATAGCACTATTCCTTCTTTGCGGATATTTCTCAGCAAAGCGCCATTGCGGTTAATGAATCGATATTCATCCATGAACAGGCAGCTAATGACTGTATCATTTTATCGGGATAAATTTGCTACAATATTGCCGGTTTTTTCTATTTCTTCACCAGGATTTACCGCGCCTTTAAGAACGACTAAGACATCGATATCGGAGTCGGGACGTGCGTCACCTCTCGCTTGAGAACCAAAGAGAATCATTTGGAGGAGGCGATCGCCGTACAGGGTTTCAAATTGCGATCGCAATTGAGTGAGGATCGTTTTCAGCTGATCGTTGATGATGGTTAATTGCATACTCTCTGGTTAATAGTTTTGGTAATGTTTGAATCATGGTGAGCCTAACGATTCATTCAATTAATTCCCCAATCCCTTCGCCTGCCGAAACTTATCCTGCAACTGCTCCATCACTGTTTCCAACGGAATACCCTCACCTCGATCCAACTCTGCTGCTGCTTCATCCACCTGTTGGCGCACCGTCTCAATCCAGCTTTCGTACTCTTGATACTTCTCCTGAAGCAACTTAAACGCCTCAGCCAGCACCTCATCTGGGGACTTGAACCGACCCCGCGCCATCTGATCTCGAATAAACTGCTCTTGCTCTGGTGTGAGGATAATACTCATAATCTTAGACCCTATGCTGCCAATAATTTTACCTTTCCCTCATGGGGCTAAGGAGTTAGGTTTTTGATGACTAAATTGACGTTCCTGGCGCGATCGCATCTATCATCAATTTACCAACCGCCTCGCTCATTGGGTTTCGACGAGCGATCGCGCTACCTGAGTTTAGCTGAATGTTTTTGATTGGGATGGCAACAATCATAAACTTGCATCTCCTGATGTTGTTACGACTTCTGCGCTGACGGTTTCCACTGGCTGACTGCCATTGTCGTCTGCTTCAGATGCTTTGCTTAATTCTTCTTCTAGCACCTGAATCGCTCCACTGATGCAAAGTAAAGTTTCTCGCAGATGTGCTTGTTTTGCTTCTAAGTCTGCCAACATTTTTTGACCGGCTTCAAATTCAGCATTGAGGGATTGGAGACGTTTTTCGAGTTGTTGTTTCATATCCGATAAACTTTTTTGTTTCAATCAAGATTAATCCCTGTTTCATAAGTTTATATTGATGCAATTATAGTGCTATGAATGATTGATATTACTGTTAAAAGAATCTGGCGAATCTAGATTTATGAACCAAAAATCATAACTCGAAGTACCCGATTCTGCCAGTCGCTGCTTTGGGGATTATTTTTAGCCCCTGCTGGGGTGCGGTATTGAACTTTAATAGTATGTTCACCTTGGGCTAATTCGCCTACCCAGAAGTCGCTGTTTCCCCAATATGTGGTATTTCCAGTAATTGTTCTTGAAACCTCTGTGTTATCCACAAATAATCTGGTGACGAAATGAGCATTTTTTGTGTCTGTTTCTTGATTTGCCATTGATATTTTATAAAAAGCTATAACAGTGGCAGTTGCAGACAGAGTAAAAGTTCGCGAGAGACTAGGAAAATCAAACCATGTGTTAACTGAACTTAATGTAACCTCTGTTTCATTGAGTCCGCCAGCAGTAAATATTGCTGTCTTATACCCTTTGGCTTGAATGATTCCTGCAACGTTGACGTTGCCAGCAACTTCCAATTTAGCACTTGGAGTTGTTGTACCGATACCGACGTTGCCTCGATCGAATGCAAGGACGTTCGGATGAGTAGTATTATTGTTCTTTTGAGCGAAGACCCACCTCACCACGCCAGCTGTCACATTTGTGTTCAAGTTTAAATAGTAGAGAGAGGGTTCTTTTTTGGCTTCAAATCGAATTGTATCTCCACTGTAATCAGCGGGTGTCTGTATTGTTAAATTCGCACTTGGAGTTGCCGTGCCGATACCAACATTACCCCCTTTGAAATAACTATCTCCATTGATATTCAAAAATACCTTCTTTTCCCCTTGATGACTTACGGCAAAACCATGACCTATCGCCTCCTCATGAGTCATCCATTCCAATACTCCATCAGCAGGGGAATAAAGTTTTTTATCATTGGCATTAAGGCCATCACCAGTAAAGCCAATTCCTCCTTGTACACTTAATCGCTGTGGAGTATTTTTCGTCCCAATACCAACGTTGCTGTTTAAGAATGTAAAGTTAGCTCCATTGTCTGCAAAAAATCTTAATTCCTTACTATTTCCAAAATCTCCTCCCTGAATATATCCATAGCGAAGAGAATTTCCTCCAGTTCTGTTGTGCAACCAATTGACATAAGGCGGATCTGTATTTTTACTTTCAAAGGATGCCATAGAACTGAAATTATCAGGCGTTTTTACTTTAACCACTTCTAATTCTGATGCTTTAACCTTGCGATTGACTTCCAACTTTTGAGTGGGTTCGGTGTCTTCTATTATCGTACCGATAACAACTTTGCCTGTGAACGTCGCATTGTCTGTCACAGAAAGTTTGCCTTTGAGGTTAGTTTCTCCATTTACAATTAGATTGCCAGTCGTAACGTTGTTATCAAAGGTGGCACTTTCTGTCACAGAAAGTTTGCCTCTGACCTTTAAACTACTATTAAATTCAGCAAAACTCCCAGAGCCATAACTCTTAAAGCTGAGAGAAATCTCTCCATCAGGACTTGGCAAGCGCAAGCCAGAATATACACGAACGCTATTGTCTATGTCGCCTTTAACTACATTGCTGCTAATTGTTAACTTGGCTAAGGGGATAAAATCTTTCAATTCTGAGGAACTCAATTTAAATTCAGGCTCGGCTTGCCACCGCCTGCTGGTAATATCATTTCCTGGTGTTTGTTGGTCAGTTTTTTGTTCGCTATATCCAATATATAAGGTGTAAGTGCCATCAGAAATTGGGGTATTATTAGTAGTGACAATCTATTTTTTGGAGAGCGAGCAAGATAATCTGCTGTCCTTGAGGATCGATCGCGCTTCCCTCTGATACGGTTACAGCTAAATCGCCTTCTCCTTTAGTAACTTTAAGTTTTTCAGCAATGCCGGAGATATGGAGTAAATGATGATGCCAGCGCTGGCGATCGATGTGGTATTGTTGTTCGAGTTGAAAGTCGTCTTCTAATAGGTATTGTCCGGCAAAATAGTTTGGACGTTTGTTAGTTGGTTTCTTAATTTCATTGGATGCCATGACTTTTGTCTCCTTTGTTTATTGGTTATTGGCGATTAAATAGAGAATGGCTAACAGCGACTTCTTTTTACTTGTGAGTTTTGTCTGCTTATGTGGCGAGCGTGTTATTTTTTGGCTTCGATTCCCTCGGTTCCTAACCAGGTATTACCATCTACATATTTATCTTCCTGCTTTGTGAATATTTTTAATCCAGGTGGCACAAAGAATGTGTATTCCTGGGACTGGGTTTCCGATTTAAGTTGTGACGGTGGTTTCGATTTAGATTCAGAGTAGGTTGTTGTAATCGAGATGGAACCTGTGGCATCGCGATCGATCAAATTATCGATGGCGACATACCAATCTTTAACCGTCTTAATTTCTTGTTCATTTAAAGTATAACTGACTTCCAGATTGCCCGTACCGATTTGATAATTGTAAACCTTCACTTCTGCGAACCCTCCTTTAATACTCAATCTCAGATTGTTATTTTCCTCCTCTTTACGGCTAATTTTGACAGCGATTTTGTATGTTACCTGGAAACCGACCAAATACAGAAAATTAATTGGCTTAATCTGAACGGCATAAACATTGCCCGTAATCTGCATTGACGGTACTTGAATTTTCAAGCCGTAATATGTATGCGCGGGCTTTTCTTGGTCGATAATTGCTTTGGCAATGCGGACTTGCTGCCAATAACGGCTGGACTCTAGTCTGGGTAGCCTTAGTTCCACTTGAAATTAGTGGTCTGGGAAATAATCATCCTGGTAAATGGTGACGTTTTCTGGTAATTTGACACTTTTCAAATAAAGCCTCAAAACTTGTTCCAATCCCTCTTTAGTACCGCGCAGGCGATAGAAAGGAACAATTTTTTTAATAAACTTGCGTTTGGTGTCAGGTTGCCAATTATCTCGCAGACTTAAAGCGACCCAACTGGCTAACCAAGGCAGAAATTATTCTGGCGTTAAATCGGGGTTAAAGTAGGTATGAATCGCTCCAATAACCGCTTCTAATCCAGGGGGATGAGAGGACGACCGATCGATAATGTCGGGATTCTTTTCAGAGGGGAAATTGCTCCCAGTTAAAATCTGTTCAAATGCCAGCAAAAAGCGAGCGATGACATCATCAGCTTGCAGTATTGCTGGAAGATATTTAAGATAATCGCTGCTATCGCCAGTCATTACCTAATCGATCCTTAAACTTGAGAGTAACCTGACCTATTGTTACGAGATCGCGAGGGATACTATTAACAGTATCGGTTGTGGCAGTTTCCTTTGACTCAGAAAGTACAAGATTTTTAACGTAATCAACTCCCGACACGCGATCGAGTAAGGCATAGATTTCCGATGGATAAACATTTCGACCAAAGCGCCAGCCTTTCCCATCCCAATAAGTTCCAGATTGTAGGGGATGAAAGAAGGTGTTGATTTCTTCCCGCACGAGCTGTTCTACTTGTTTAATGTCGGCACCATCTTCTAGATATAAGTCAGCACTGATGTTGAAGGTTACGTAATTTGGTTGCACGATATGAAGGCGAGTCGTCAGCAATTTTCGCTGATCCAACCACAGTTTTAGCTCTTGGTATAATTGAGGGATTGGTTCGACTTGGACGCGAGCGGGAACGATAACTAAACTAATATGTCCAGGAGCATTGTTGTTGGATGATTCCCGAGCGCAGTCTGGGATTACATACACTCGTTTAATCTTATTTTTTTGCTCCCAATCTTGCCAAACAAGCTGCTCGAAATCCTCCTTAGTCACAGCGCGATATCGCTGCCGCAATTCTAAAATTGTGTTGCGCGTTTCTTCCTCAAGTGCGGCTTCTCGTGCCTGTGGTTCTACCAAGTCATTGGGTAATTTCCAGGGTGTTTCCTTGAGTAGATTTAAAAAAGTTTCGTAGTTGCGATCGCTGACTCGGTTCACGCGATAAAGCGTCATTTCGGTCAACCAAGCCAGCAATTCAATTAAAATAATTCCCGTATCGGTGGGGTTGCGATCTGTCCATTCGGGACATTCGATCGGGATAAGCGATCGCGCCTCTTCTACTAAGTCTTCATAAGTGCGATCGTCGAGGTTTGGTAAGGGGATAGACATCGATTAACCTCCTATTTCGGATAAAAACAAGGTAATATTATGACTGCCAGAAAAAATCAGAAAAGGTTCTGGCGGTGATGGCGGTTCGGGTTCGATTTTGACCGATAAAGAACGGACATAATCTACACTATCGATCGCTTCAATTAAGGAATAAAAATCAGATTCGTGGGGTTCTCTGCCAAATTCCCATCCTTGTCCGCTGACACCACCTGTCAGAGGATGGAGAAAGGTTTCTAACCGCTGGATAACCGCAGTCCTGACAGCATCGGCAAATTCTAAGGCAGTGGGAACAACCTCCGCCGTGACCGAAACTTGCAGCCATTGAGGACTACCAACCCAGAGGTTAAGTGTCGGAGAAGCGCGATCGCGCAGGTAAGTTTCTACGCGATCAATCAGTGCCAAACTAGGAATAGGTTGAGGAGAATCATTGCGGGGAACGATAAACAGTTTGACTAAACCTGCCTTAATTTCTTTGAGTTTATTTACTCTGGCATCCCGTTCTTCTTGTTTTATGTTTCGGTCTAACCACAACTCTTCAGTCAGGGGATCGTAAGTAGGCGCGATCGCTTTTACCCTGGCAATATCGGCAGATGCTTCGTAAGCCAAATCTTCAAAATCTTGAACGGTGACAGCGCCACCCCGATGGCGAATAAATTTTTGCCCCCTTTCCTGCACTCGATCGATGGGTTCGCGATCGCTTCCACCAGCAGCAGCTTCTAAATTGATAACGCGATCGATGTAAGGAATTGTCGTTTTTAATTGATTGATGGTGTTAGCAGGTTTGTTACCTCTCGCGCCGCCATCCGTTTTATGTCGCGTCATGGGAATGTTATTGCGACCTTGAGGCGGTATCATGCCATATTTTCCGTCGCCAAACTGAATTTCTCCAGTTAAGTGATTAATAGTGTAGTGGCGCGCCCATTCCCGACTGATAAAATTCCGAGACTTCATGCGATCGCACCCACACAGTTTCAACCTCTCCCGTTTCATCTCGAACAATGGTAATTGCCTGTTTTCCTTCTAACTTTTCAATCGCAATTTGTTCTTCTAGGGACGGTATTTTTGGTTCTTGTACTTCCAACTGCTGACCTGACAAAACTGGCGATTGTACGGTGTAAAATGTTTGATTGGGGTTGCCATTACTCGAACCTAAAATTTCATTTTGCAGCGTTGTAGTTTGACTTGCCCAAATCGTATTTGTCAGGATGCGACGCCAGGGCGGTTGCACTCGGAAGTTGCCGCTTTCCCAACGGACGCGCAACCAATAAAGGGTTTTGCCAAATTCCTGAGTTTCCCTAAAGTCAGATGGCCCGATAAATTTAATCAGTCCGCGATCGCCAAAGGCAGAAGTTTCATCAATAACGCTCAAATTTTCCCAAGTTTTGCCGTTGAAATATTGCCAAACTAAGCGAGGCGATGTGGGATTTGTCGTTTCTACCGATAATTCTTCAGAGGTTGGGGATTCTACTTGGAAATAAAGCGCGATCGCTGGATTGGGGAAAGGTCGATCGAAACCCAAATATAAATAGGGTTTGGTATCAGTTGAACGAGCGAACGGTGAGAATCCAGTGTTATTTGTAATCACCTGTTTCACATAGGTAAAATTATTATAAGTCACGCAGGTGGAAAGGTTGGCACTTTTATTATAGGTATAGTCGAGTTGGATAGATCCCACTGATGGTGGTGCGAAACTGGCAGATGAGTTCAGCATCACTGTCGTTCCTACTGGGAACTCTTGGTTGATATTTTCTGCCAAAATGAGCTTTTTATACTTTAATATAATATCCTTAATTGAACCTGTTTGTGAGTTGTTTGCCGCCACGATCAAAACAGCATCATCCAGCATAAAGCCTCTCACATTCTGAACAGTTAGCGACTTTTCTGTGGGGTTGGCTTTTTGGCTTAAGTAAGTCAAATTAATGGGTTGACCTAACGTAGTTCCACTCCCGTAATTTCCTTTGATAATGCGAATACGAAGCCAGTAATTAGTCTCGCCATTAACTGAAATTTGAGTTCCAGGTCGCGAGAGTGTAAACTCTACCTTGCCACTCGCTGTAAATTTGATTGGTGACAACTTTAAATCTGTAATTGGTTGTCCATTCAAGTTTTTGGCAGTGAGTTGCAACGCTTCCCAATTACTCGCATTCCAAGCTTCCCAAACCACCTCCACATCACCGCCATTCGGATTGATAGGTAAATTTTCACTTAGCCTCACTGTCACCGGTACTCTGGCATTTTCTAGGGGGCTTGGCTAGCAATATAGAAAGTGTCATTAAAACGGGGTTGTTCGCCAAATGGATAAAAATCTTTACTCAAATCAATAGGAATGCTGTTGAAAAAGCATCGAGCGGGAGCTAAATTGTTTCGCTGGATGTTGACGGTGGCAGTGATGCGATTAATCTGTGGTGATGCCGCAAGCGATGAAATCAGTTTAACGCGCAACCAAGCCGAATTTAAACCGTCAATTGTATGGGGAGTAATGGCTGGAAAGTTGTCAAGTGTGACCAGATTTGTTGAATTCGGAGATAATAGCAATTGCCAAGCAGTTCCATCCCAATAAGACCAAGCGAGAGATAACTTATTCCAATCCTCTGCGTTCGAGGTTTCAACAGTTAGCGTGACTGTTTTAGGGGCAGGTAACGTGAATAGTTGGTCGCTAGGTAAGTAAAGACTATGTTCGCTCGCGGTATCTCGTGTAAAAACTAAAAAAGCAGTAACTTGTTTTCCTGTTGCTTGTAACGTGCGATGGCTATACTTATCTGCCTCTAACTGTCGTACAAACACCGCTGGCAATTGCACTGGCGTTACCAGCACATCGCTTTCTGTTTCAAAGACAACTTCTTCCTCTTCTCCCTCGGCAGGTGGCGCAGAAATTTGCGTGTAAGCTGGAACCAAAGCTGTTGTATTTTCTGGTACGCCAGATGCCAGAGAAAAAGTTAATGGAACTCGCGCTGGCTGGGGTGGTAAAATTTGCGTACCGAGCAAATCTAGAAAAGCGAGAAAGTTTTTTTCAGGGACTCGATTCAGGCGATCGCTCACCGTTGCTACCATCCGCCCAAAAATGCGAATCAGCGCCAAACCTGCGTCAGGCTTTTCAGGTTTCAACCAGCCTTTGACCTTAACATTAATTTTTTCTAAACCCTTGACTTTTGCGATCGCATCTGCTAAATTTTCGTCGATTAACGTCCCGGCAGTCGCGATTATCTTGCCGTCAGTGTCTTTGATGTCCTCGGCGAGAGTGCGCTCGCGCAAAAATTCTGCTTTATTATCGACTAATTCGCTACTTTCCTGGGCGGTATAATGTTGTACTAACTTGACCGTTTGTTCGACTATATCTTCATAAGTACGGTTGTCAATCTTTGGCGGTTGAATCGACATAAGAGTTAGCCCAAATAGAATGGATAAACCAAATTGAATCGATTATTTGTCGTGCGAACTTGATAATTAACCTGAATCAGCAATCGGTTTGATTGGCTTGGATCAAGACTCGCATCTACATCCAATACATCGATGCGCGGTTCCCATTGAATTAACGCTTGACGCACTTCATCGCTCGCCGTTCCGATCGTGCCAGCACTGTTATTTGCCAACACCAAATCGTGAATTCCACAACCAAAATCCGGACGCATCAACCGTTCTCCCCTCGCGGTACTTAATATCGTCCAAATTGATTGGCGGACGCACTCTTCATAATGCGCCATGACAATTTGATTATTTTCTAATTTCACTGGGGATGTCCATCCGACTCCGAGAAAATTGCTATTCATGGGTAATGGGTAATTGGTAATGGGTAATTGGTAATGGGTAATTGGGAATTTATTGTCATTCTTTATGCTTTAAATTCCTTTGACGCGCGTTTGAGTTACAGCAACAGTTAATCGCGTACCTGTGGGTATACAAATTGCTTTGCTATCTTGCAATAAAACGGGTTGTCCCATTACTTTGACTCTGGTAGCCGCGCCAATCCACTGGGCTGCCGTGCAAGCGCCAACATTGTTAGGGGGCGGGGGATTTGTACAGCTTGCGATCGCATAAGGAGAAGCTTGAGTCACCACAGGATTACCCATTACTTTCACTCTTGGATTCGGAGAATTGGGCTGCGCTTGTCCTTGATGATCGCAATTTACCGTTGCACCGACGTGCAATAACATTCCTGGCATTATGTCACCTCCAAAGCACCGTCATTGATTTTTACACCTGCCAAACATTTAATTCCCATCCCAGCATTAGCCTCAATATTGCAGTTAGCATTGGCTTTAATTTCGCAATTTTGTTTGGCTTGAATATTGAGGTTGTTACACTCGAACGCTAGATCGCCCCCGCTAGTTTTTAGACTGATTTTTCCTTTCGCCTCGAGCGTTAAGTCTTGTTCCACTTTAAGCATAATGGCATTGTTTTTAGAGTCGATAACGATCTCGTTTTTACCAGTCGAATCCTGAATGATAATTTTTTCGGCATCTTTCGTATCGTCCAAAATAATTTGATGACCGCTGCGGGATTTAATCAGCCGCTTGTTATTTTTACCATCCTCATTCGTTTCCGGCGGTTTATCCTTGCCATTCCACAACCCCCCTAAGATGTACGGAAAATTTACATCCCCTTGGTCAAAAGCCACCAGTACCTCATCGCCAACTTCCGGCAAAAAATAGATGCCTCTTTCCTTTCCTGCCATTGGAGTCAACACGCTCGCCCAATAAGTCTCATCCGTATCGGATATCCGAGGCAATTTCACTTTCACTCGTCCCAGTCCTTCTTCGTCTTTATTATTGGTAACTGTACCGATCGTCACGCCATAAAAGCGATCGTTATCCTCTGATGGAGACAGCAAATATAGTATTCTACCTGTCATTTATAACCTCCTATATTTTTGATAAAAAAATGAAAAATGGGAGAGCAACTCGCATTTCGTTTCACCGAAAAATTAGTGCGATAACCTTGAGTTTTGCTGTAGGAGTGGGTGACAGCCGTAACATAATAAGACCCGCTAAAGCGCTTACCAATACCAGTAATTTCGCTCGTCGTACCGGGGTGCAAATCTGTACGCCCCAAACAACTGCCATCCCCAGTGATATAGTTCAATGCCATTTCGTTGAACAGTTTTAAGGCGATTTGATTGGCTTCTGCTTGGCTCGAAACAATGACATTTGCAATCGTATAACTCGTCTTGCCAAATTCTTGGTTAGCCACCTTCGGCCCGCTAATAGAACCCTTCATTTTAGTAGTTTCATTACCAACACCTACCTTGCTAATAAACAACTCCTTCTGTTGGGGATCCCAACCCCGCACTTCCACCTGTCCGACCTGATTCATCGTACTCAGTCGAGCAGAGAAGTCCAGCAAATCGTCTGCGCGGTTTAATTTTAGTACCTGACTGCTGGCATTTTGGGGCGGACGAAAGTATAGTGTCTTGTTTTTAACTAACACCTCATACCCAATCCGTTTTGCCCGAGCTTGCAAAAATTCCCAATCCGTTTTATTAGATTGCAAAACGCGATTTAATTTTTCTTTGCTATCCTCAACTTTGGCATCTAGTCCCCGTTCGCTAGCAATTTGACTGGCAATTTCGCTGTCTTTCATTTCAAGAAAACTGCGCCTTTGGGTGCCTCGCATTAAACGATGGCGGAGAGCGTGACCTCGCACAGTCAATGTGGGTGCGGAATCTTGGGAAAAGCTAGGTTCTAACCCCGTAATATCACCAATAATTAGAGTTTCTAATTTTTCGTAACCCATTTTAATTTCCACAGTATTGCCGCAGTCAAATAAGTTGTTATCAACCCACGTCAGTTCACCTTTCACCAAATCCCAAGTCTTTAATTGAAGGGTAAACATCCCCGCACCTTCTAGGTCTTCCACCACGGTTACGCTTGACAAATCGGCGATCGCTTGAGGTGGCAGAGGGTTGCCTGCGATCGCAACTTTGACTTGAGGGGTTAGAACTTCAGTACCTTTAGGTTGGGACATCTCTATTTTTAACGATCAAAGTGGTGGAACAGTGAGGCGTTGACCGGGGGTAATTTGGCGCGGATTATCGAGGCGATTGGCAGCAGCAATGACTCTCCAAAGTGCAGGATTGTTGTATTCTTCCGCAGCAATACTGGTCAATGTTTCTCCACGCCGCACGATGCGAATTGGGCGATCAATTGGGTTTTGCTCTTTTTGTTTGATTTCTGGCGATATCCATTCCTCAAACCTGCAGTTCAGCTTAGCCCGAACTGGCGTTCCATCCGCCAGAAAACGAGTAAATGTTTTATTTAATTGCTTGATAAATCCTTGAAATAAAACTGTAGTGCGTCCCCATTTCATTCGGCAGATAGGAGGTCTAGGTATCGCACCTAAACCGCTCTTCTTTTCAGTTAGTTGATAAATTTTTATAGTGGATTTTCGGACATCTTTAAGTCGGCTGCTGCCTGACAAATTCAGTCCAATAATACTGCCAATCCCGCTGATCTGTTCGGCATTCAACAGGCTAGTATCGAAAAACAACTCGACCGTTAAAGTTGCTGATTCGTCTGCTGGCTGGAGGCTATTCCCTTGACCCTGCCATCTTGTCTTAGAAATTGAAATTTGCTGGGGATTGAAAAGGGCTATAATAGGTTGATATTCGTCGAAAATGGGGAATTTACTTGCTCCTAAAATTGTCAGTTTTTCTAACTCCATGTTGTCCTGACTCGCGGTTCGCTTTCTATAATTAACCGCTGCATTAGTTGGCGTTCTATTTTGTCTGTTAATGCCTCCATATCGATGGAAATTTGGATGTTAGAGCTATCTTGTCTATTGGGTTGTTGTATATTAGATTCTTCATTGGACTGTATATTCTGAGAAACTTCTCTCGATAATCCCGTAGTTTGGGTCATGCCTTCAGTTCTCGATATCCCAGTAATGCCTGGGTTTGGTGCTTCCAATTCTGTCTGCACCGATTCTGTATTAACATGGGGACTGGAAAATACGAGAGGGGTTTCTAATCCAGACCAACCCATGGGATTTTGGATTTTAGATTTGGGATTTTGGATTGTTTCTCCAGATAAATTTGGGACTGCGGTGCTGGTATCAAATGCGTTCGCTTCCCCAATCGACTCCACAAAACTGGGCAAGTTTGCGCCTGGGAAAATGATACGATCGCTAGCAGGTAGCGGTTGCGATCGCGCCCGCACAATAGGTCTTGGATTATGAATAGTTTCTCCAGATAAATCCTCTAGTTGCCGAGCGATATTTATTGCCTTTGTTTCCAAAGATAAATTTGGCGAATTGAGACTTAAACTTTGCTCAAGTGGCGGTTTCTCAATTGGCACAGTGGTGCTGATGGGAGTTGGTTTGGGCGAAAAAAGGCTGCGATCGCTTCCACTCACAAATTTGGCTTGCACGACTGTTGTTTGACTGCTAGGAAAGTTTTCCCCCCTTGGTTTTGTCGCCAAAAACTCTTGTGGGGTAGGCGTCTCGCCTGCCTTTGGGTTGGTTTTTTGCACCAGTCTATTAGCGCGATCGCTTCCACTCACAAATTTCGCCTGCACTACCATTAGCTGACTGCTAGGAAAGTTTTCCCCCGTTGGTTTTGTCGCCAAAAACTCTTGTGGGGTATGCGTCTCGCCTGCCAAATCATTTGTTGTTTGCACAAGTCTATTAGCGCCAGCGCTTCCAGGTGCAAATTTCGCCTGCACAACCATTCGCTGACTGCTAGGAGACTGACCTAATTCTGGTGAAATCGATCTTGTTGTGGGAGTTTCCTGGGGTTGGGGTTGAGCATAAACAATGGGAATTTGATCTCCCTGAAAACCGATTTTGCGATTCCATCGTTGGGTGAGATGAGAAAGCAAAGGCAAGCGATTAGTAAACTGTTGCGCTCGCTTGACAATTTCCCAACCCATTCCAGTATTAATAACACCCGGTCGTTCGATGGGGCGCAGCAATCTATGTATCAATTTTGGGTCTAAATAATTCGGCATCCCCAATTTACTTTCTAAACCCGTTACTTCTGAAAAATTCCCGGTCAGCAACCCATCGATTTCGATGACAAAGTTGTAAGCCATGTAAGCGTCATATCTCAACCCCGATAGATCGGTTCCCACCGCAAATGCAGCATTCAACCCTAATTTTTTAACCATTCCTCTTACTCCTTTTCTATTACCTATTACCCATTACCAATTCCCTGATTAATCTGAGAAATTTGATCTACCCATTGCTGGCGATCGCGGTGTTCCATTCCCATAATCTGTTCGTGCGACCAGTGAAAATGATAGGCAATATATCCTACCTCTTCCAGCAATCGATCGGTCGGGTAGCCAACTACTCCCCCACCGGCACAGTTTCTACTTCAAATTCACCTTGGCAGTGGGGACAAGTCACTAAAAAGCGGCTGTGTCCGTTTTGGTTGATGCGTTGATAAAAGTCTTGCAGGTAGACCAAATCGCCAGAAAATAAACCCTCGATCGTCTTAGGATTAATCTGCTGAAGCGTTCCCAAATTGGTAATCACCCGCGACAATAAAATAATCACCAAATAGCCAGGATTTGCCTGCACTCGCGGGTCGCGCAGCCGTGCAATTTCATCGTAGGCAGTAGATAATCTCATAGTGCCTTCGCGGTGGATATTGCCTTCTGGAACGATGTAGCCTTGCGGTAATACAAAGGTAAATTCTGTTTGCTGCACCATAAATAATTTTAGATTTTAGATTTTGGATTTTAGATTTATCTTCACTTTTTGCCAAGTTTTGATCCCCCTAAATCCCCCAAAACAGCGGGGGACTTTGAACGCTTTGGTTCGCGGGGACTTTGAACGCTTTGGTTCCCCCCTTTTAAAGGGGGGTTAGGGGGGATCTAAAATATAAGGCTTTGGTTCGCGGGGACTTTGAACGCTTTGGTTCCCCCCTTTTAAAGGGGGGTTAGGGGGGATCTAAAATATAACGCTTTGGTTCGCGGGGACTTTGAACGCTTTGGTTCCCCCCTTTTAAAGGGGGGTTTTTAAGACTTTGGTTCCCCCCTTTTAAAGGGGGGTTAGGGGGGATCTAAAATATAACGATCAGACAGTCACCTTAACTCCACTTATCCACCGTTATTCCTTCATGGACTAATTCCAAACTTTCAACAAGCACTTCATCAGAAGTTGCATTAAAGTCTACCCCCGACCAATTTGTAGGCCAGCAGTTGGTTAAGTTCCAGCGGATTTTTTCTGTTCCGGTATGGTCAAGAAAAACGATCGAAATCTCTCGACGTTCGGCATTGCCTTTCATCAGGTTTTGCCGCCATTTCCAGAGTTCGTCGTTGTTGGTAACGCCTCGTTTGAGGGTGACATTACCATAGGTATTCAACCCAGGGATTTTTCGCTTAGTTAACGGGTCTGTTCCCTCGCGATATTCGGTCGCAGTTTGAGAAGAATTCAAACCAGAACATTCTCTGAAACCTGCGTGAATGATGCCATTCCATTCGACAAAAAAGTTATAGCCAGCATAGGGATCGGGTTTGTGGGGAGGTTTGATATCGGGCATGGTAAAAACTCCTACAATTTTGGTAATGGGTAATGGGTAATGGGTAATTGGGAAAGCAATCTTGTAAATCCCGATCGGATTTTGGATTGCCAATTAAGTCGTTACGGTGACTCCTGTGGAACCGTGAATCAGGCGAACGATAATGAACTCGCAGGGAATCGTTGCTGCTAGACCAATTTCTGTGACGACTTTGCCGCTATCTCTGATTTCGGGCGGGTTGGTTTCAGCATCGCACTTGACAAAAAACGCTTCTTGGGGTGTGTTACCTTTGAGTGCGCCTTGTCGAAATAGCGACTCGAAATAAGCGGTTAATTCCCGTTCTATCCCCAGCCACAATTTGAAGTCATTGGGTGCAAAAGCAACGTTAGCAAGGTTGCGTTCAATCCAGCGACAAACTGTTAAAAATAGCCGTCGCACGCTGATATAACGCCAGTTAGGATCTGAGCTTAAAGTGCGCGTTCCCCAGACTCTGATACCGCGTCCGGTTAAGGAACGCAAGCAGTTAACGCCTGTTTTTGCTGATTTTGAATTAAGCCGTTCAAAGTCAGCGTTGGTAATAGTAAGGCTCAAATCTAATCCGCCTTCCAAGACATAGTTTGCGGGAGATTGGTAAACCCCAGCAGCGCGATCGCTACGGGCATAAATTCCAGCAATATGACCGCAAGGAGGAACCTCTGATAGAGTTGTCCCTGTTGCCTTTTCTAAAGACGGAACTTTCAACCAAGGGGCATACAAAGCACCGTTAATATTGGATAGACGCTGCTGTTGCTGCTGGATTTCTGGGATAGATCGATTCCAAGCATCGAGAATGGCGAAGCGATCGCCCAAAAGTTCGCAATGCTCTAAAATAGCGTTCTGCATCACCCTTATATCCGCTTCTTGCCGTGCCAGCATGATGTCTGGGGCGCAAACGAGGTCGATGGTGTCTAGGGGTGCGATCGCATCCAATCCCGCTGGCAAAGCACTCTGAGTCGCCTCTTCGATGCGGACGACATAACACAAGCGACCCCCATTTTCAAAAAAGCCCCGCACCGCATAACCCAAGTAACTCTTGGATAGCGACTGACCGAAGTGCTGTTCAAACTGAGGCCAAACTGTCAGCAATTGCGGGGTATTAAACGACCCAGCAGTTGCCAAACCCAGGAATGCTGGCACACCTGTAATCAGTTCTGGTTCTGGAATTGAAAATACTTTCTGCAAATAAACACCAGGCATTTGATAGTTGGTCAGCATTTTCCCTTGCTTTAACAGCACCATTAAAACTGCTAATAGTCAATCGCTAATAGCAAATTCAAGAGAATTAGCAATTAGCAATTAGCAATTAGCAATTAACATCATTTACTACCCGGCCCTCCCCACTGACTAATGCGGAAGATGACAAACTCTGCTGGTTTAACGACAGCAACTCCGATTTCGATAATGACTTGACCCGCATCGCGCACTTCTGGTGGATTATTCTCCTCATCGCACTTGACATAAAATGCCTGTTCTGGGGTACTGCCAAACAGCGCACCGCTACGCCAAACCGTTAGCAAGAAAGCAGTAATAGTACGTCGAATTCGCGCCCATATCTCGGGAGAATTTGGTTCAAAAACCGTCGATTGAGTCCCTTCATCAATCGACTCGCGTAAATAGTTAAACACCCGACGAATGTTGATGTATTTAAATTCCCCGTTAGCATCACCTCCTATTGTGCGCGCGCCCCACACGCGGATATTGCCATTGAGTTCGCGAATCGAGTTGATGCCTTGAGGGTTGAGTCCATCCTGCTGGTTTTTACTAATTTTTTGCTTCATTCCCAAAGCCCCCATCACTACTTCATTGGCAGGTGCTTTGTGAACGCCCCTTTGGGTGTCTACGCGAGCATAAATACCAGCTATGTGACCGCTAGGCGGTACAAATTTTAGCTTCTTAGTCGCTGGGTCGAAGACTTGAATCCAGGGAAAGTACAAAGCTGCATAATTTGAATTGAAGGGTTGTAGCTTTTTGACATCATCTGGTTTGCTGAGATCGATACTTTCCGGACTGTCAAGAATGGCAAGGCGATCGCCTAAATTAGTGCAATGGTCTTTGATTTTTCCCAGCACATCGGCATCGTTGATTCCGGGGGCGGCAAGAATGGCAATTTCATCGATCGCCTCGAACTGATTTAGAGCAGTTTCAATATTATTTTTACCTGTCACCCAAACCACGTAGCAGCGCGTCCCTCCGTTGTTAAAGAAGCCGTATACTGCATGGGCTAGAGTATTTTGACCGGGAATATCTGAAAAATCGCCAAAGAATTTCTTGAAGTCACCGAATTTCGTACACAGCTTTACTTCTCCTGCGGTAACTGACTTGAATAGCGGTTGATAATCAACGGTAATTTCACCACTTTCTGGCGCAGTTGTAAACGAAATACTATATTTTTTATTGGCATCGTCATTGGCAATTGAAGCTGTAGTATTCTCAGTCCCAGCAATTTTCAGTTGTAGCGCTCGCGACTCGGTACGGTTCTGTTCTAGAACTGGACTTAGCTTTTGATTAAAGCAGCATCAGTGCAAATACTGAGCATATAGCTTGTTTTAAACGATATTTCAGCAATCAGCCAGATTTAGTCATAAAAGTTAAACAGCGTTCAGAGGGGCAACAAAGCGATCGCTCAGCTCATTGCCATAATCGATCAGCACCTAGAGTAGCCATTCCCCCAGTCAACTTGTCGAGGGATGTCGGGAAATTGAAATCATAAATTGGCGGTCTATCCAATCTTTGCAATACCACAGCAGGGGCGATTCCCATCCGAATGACCCCCAGGAAGCAACAGCACTGCCTTCCCCCGTACCGATGAGGCTAAGATAGCGTTTCTGGGGTTTATACGGCTTCAAGGGTTGACCCTGCAATGTTCGCCATAAATTATTAAACAACGGTTTGCCCTGTCGCACGGCAAATACTCCTGCTTTGGGACAAGGATGGTTGACAATTGTGGCGATATCCCCGGCGGCGAAAACTTGGGGGTGAGAGACAGACTGCAACGTATCGCTAACTAAAATAAATCCTGTGGCGTCAACTGCCAGTCCAGATATTTTAGGCCAATCCGGTGCAGATGCTTGCGTTACCCAGAAAAGGTAATTAAATTCAACATTTAAACCTGACTCGCAACAAACTAATTGCGGTTTCACTTCGCCAACATTTTCTTGTAAATGCACAAAAATACCGCGACGGGTGAGAAGCTGTTGCATGTGCTGTCGCACCCAGGGGTTATGATTGGTCATCAATTCGGCGTCGCGATGGAATAAATGGATTTCTAAATTAGATTGTTCTGAGTTAATTTTTGCCTGGGACTCTGAGTTAATTTTTGGCTGGGACAGGCGAGGACGCCTATCCCACAATTGGGGGAATTTTAATATTTTAGACAGGCGGGAATGCACGTTCAATGCTAGTTCCACACCTCCCGCCCCTCCCCCGACAATCCCGATGCGAATAAGAGAGTCTGGGTTGTTAGTTACTTCCTCAATTATTTGATTCCATTGTTGCAAAAAATGGGGGACGGGTTTGACTGGAATGGCATGTTCTGCTGCACCGGGTACGGATAGGGTGGCGGGTGTGCTGCCAATATCAATCGATAATAAATCGAATCGGACGGGCGACTGGTTTTCACACAGAACTAGGTTGTTATTTAAATCTAAACCAATGGCGCGATCGCATATCATTTTTGCTTTGACATATTGGGTAAGCGAATTCAGGTCAATATGACATTCCTCGTAGCTATAAAAACCCGCCACATAACCGGGTAGCATCCCCGAATAAGGCGTCTGTTCCACATCGGATATCAGCACGATACGCACGTCTGGAAGCGGGTTATGGGCGAAGTCTTTGAGTGCGATCGCATGAGTGTGTCCCCCACCAATTAGCACCAATTCTTTCATATTTTTAGCCAATAATTGCTTTATACCTTCCCCTCGATTAAATTGTTTTAAAACTAGGTACGCGGCATGTAAAACATTGGTTTGACAACCCGAAATCTTGTTGCCCTGTTTCAAAATTAGGGACACGGCATGTAAAACATTGGTTGTCAAACCCGAAATATTCATAATGCCGTGTTTCAAAAGTAGGGACACGGCATGTAAAACATTGGCGATCAAACCCGAAATATTCATAATGCCGTGTCCCTACCAGGTTGCGCCTCTAAGAAACCGGGAATCTCAAGCATTTCCCTCTCCCTTGTTTTGCTATACTCTTCAGCTTGTTGTAACAGATTTTCCAGATTGGGATTATTAATTTTGGCTGATGGCTGTCGATAAAATAGCTTGTTCAAACCATACCCGACTAGATAAATAGATTCTCTTAACGTCAGAACTGCTTTTTTGTACAAATTCCATTTGTTTGATAACTTGCTGGGATGGGGAATGACTGTAAAACCATTGTCGCCGAACAGAAATAGCGATCGCCACATATGAGGCGCGTCAGTAATTAGTATAATTCGCTCGATTCCTTGGGGTTTGAGAATAGCTGCGGTGAAAGCGGCATTTTCACTCGTACTTATAGAACAATTTTCCCCATCTATCACTCGACTGGGAATGCCTTTTTCTGCGAGTAACTGGATCATTTCCCCCGCTTCTGTCCTACCACTGACAAAAATTTCTGGCGCTTTTTTAGCTTGCCAAAGTTCAGCCGCTAAATCGATTCTATTTTCCCATTGAGATGGCCCTCGACCGAGTATTACAATTGCTTGTGCCTCTGTACTATAATCAGTTGGCAAGGCAAGTCCTTTCCCTACAAAGACAAATAGTAGCAGGAACGTGCTGGTTAATCCAATTAGTGATAAAAAGGCTTTTGACTTGATTATTCGCCATTTCCTGCGTCGCTTGTTCACAAGAAAGCCAAGTCCGAAAACAGCTAAAATTAATCCGGCTATCAGGGTGATGTTGACAAGCTCAAACGACACCCAATCTGTGAATAGAGAATATTCGGTTAATTGGCGATCGCACAAGGTTGTATCAAACATTTTACTGGTTAATTGCTAATTGCTAATTGCTAATTGCTAATTGGTAATAGTTAGCGGGCAAATGCTTTTCTCCTACAGATAACAATCCCAAATCCCTAATCTGAAATCCCTAATCTGAAATATGAAATTATTTTTCCCATTTTGGCCCTGTTAAAGTTGCTTGCAGACGCCAGTTTTCTTTTGGGTTTTTCACTTCTAAGACTCCGCTATTTAAATTTTGTCCCATGAACGGACTTTCGATTGCAGGCCAATCTTTCAAGAGCCGTTCTTTACTATTAATATTAGCACGAGCAATCCCGCCGTTGGGTGCATAGGTCATGACTATGCGATCGCCCAATAAACTCGTATAACCTATCTCGCCTTTACTGTTCCAATTTTTATCATCTACAGATGTTTTATCCAAGGCAGTTTTAAGGCTAGCTAAATCTGGATAATCGGCAACTCTAGCAACATCGGTAATCCAAGCGGTATTATCCCCTGCTGCCACTAAAGCTTGATAGTCTTTATCCTGTTCTGAAACCGGATTTTGCCAGTTAATATTATCCCCCCAAGGACGGGCGCACAGCCAAGTATTTTCGATTCGCCAAATATACCAATCTCGATGGCGTTGCGGTTGTCCGTAACGCGCTGGTAAAACAAGGTGAGAACGTGCTGGTACTTTAGCCGCTTTGTCTTTATCGTTTAATCGCAATTGGTATATAACAGCACCCCTTTCTTGCACATACTGATCTCCCGGACTGCGCCCTGTTGCCATTGGGGTGTGGAAGGTTCCTGCTAAACTAATTACTGCGTTATTTTGTCCTTTGGGATCGCGCACAACTAGCTTGTAGGTGGCATATTGGGCGTTGATAGTTCCTTTGACTTGATAAGAACGTTGGGGTTCTATCAGCGTCGCCAAACTGTAGTCAGAAGTTACGTAGAAAGTTTCCCACATCCGGTTGCTTTGGAAGTAACTGTAATACAGAGGGTGGCTGAATTTTGCTTGGAAAGGGAGGGGAATTTCTTTACGCGCGATCGCTCTCAATTCTACAGGCGGACGGTACGTACTCAACCCTGCTGGCAATGCTAACCAAGCACTTTTCTCATCCATCCGATTAGCAGCATCTGGACTATCGCCCCACCACATCCAAGATACAGCACTCATCCCGCTATCCCAAGTACCGCGATCGAAACCTCGACTTTCCGCACCTCCAGCAGTTCCCCAACTCAGGCGCAGCGCCATATTAGCGGCGTACCAATCTAAAGTAGCTTTTGCCAGTTGTTTTAATTCGGGAGTTTTGGCAAAGTCGTAAAGATTGAGCAATCCGGCAATAGAATAACCGTAATAAGTCGAAGAATGAAATTCGCCTTGTCCGATAGTCAAAAACTTGTTAAGTTCCGAACGCAACCATGCTTCATTAGTAGCAGCACTTGCCGGATCGCCATTAGGAAAACCGCTACCATCCATGAAAGCAAGTCCCGACATGCGTTTCATAAACATGTGGTTTTCGGTACCAGTTCCCACCCACTGTAAAACGCGATTTGGTTCCAGCATACTGCGATAAGATGCTGTTACGTTATCTGGCATTTGGTCGCGAAATAAGAAAAAAATGCGAACGTCGTAAATCGTGCGAAAATGGTAAATGCTCGGCTTTGCTCGCTCCATTCCCATCAGGATATCCCAACTTTCTTGACGATTGTAGCGATCGCCTAAACTCAAACGCGCTAAAATCACCGGGAGCAAGTATTTGTGCGGATCGCCAATGTTCTCCCGCTGCCACCAAGCATCGAGTTTATTTAAGTCAAGGGCGGCTAATTTTTCCCTAATCGCCATACTGCGTCCTTCAAACGTCGCCGGTAGACGGCTGATTTGCGCGTTTGTAGGCGCTGGAGTGCTTTCTGCAAGCGGTTTTGGTTCCGTTTTGGGGAGGGAACAGGCGGCGGTAAACTGGGTGAGGAGGAATGCGATCGCTAAAATTCGCAGTTTCATTAGTTTGGCTCTTCCGTACTTGGCGAGATTGAGTTTGCTTATTGCAGATTAGCGAAAAATATAGCCGTTTGACTCCAAGGCGTTATGTGGGAGTGTCAACGCATCAAGTGGAAGAGAGCATTTACTTTCAGTACAAGGAGCAAGAAGCAATGAATATTACTCTCAAGCCAGAACAAGAGCAGTTTATCCAATCCCAAATTGATCGAGGAATTTTTGCCAATCCAGAACAGGCTATAGAAGCAGCATTACGCTTGTTGGAGGATATGAGCATAAATTACGAGCAGTGGCTAGAGGAAACTCGCCAAAAAGTAGAAGTCGGACTAGCACAACTAGAAAGAGGCGAAAAATTTCCGCTTGAAGTTGCGTTTGAACGATTAGAGCGAAAGGTTAATAAATTACGTGAGTGTCTGCAAAACAGCGAGCGCCTATCAGTAAAAAAAAGCAAGGGCGATCGCCAACCCGATCGTTTAAAATAGAAGAGACGTATAGATCTGTAGTTAAATTTTGTAAATCCCAAGAACTATGAGTATTGTAATTTCCGATGAAACTTTACAAACTCTGCAAATGTCTGAATCAGAACTGCTTGCTGAAATTGCGATATTGCTGTTTCAACAAGATCGATTTACTCTCGGACAAGCCAGCCGTTTTGCTCGGATGAATCAACTTCAATTTCAACGCCTACTCGCCAGTCGTCAAATCTCCCTTCATTATGATGTTGCCGAACTCAGAGAGGATGTGAAAAGTTTAGCAGCTAAGGGGTGGCGATGATTGTTGTTAGTAACACTTCACCGCTTAGTAACTTGGCTGCAATTGGACAACTAGAGCTATGACAACAACTTTATGGTAAAGTTTTGATTCCATCTGCTGTATATCAAGAAATACTTGATTCTGGTGAAACCGCTCCAGCTACACTAGCAATTCAAACTTTAGATTGGATTGAATGCCAATCTATTACTAATCAATCTTTACTGCAAAAATTACAGATTAATCTCGATCCGGGTGAAGCCGAAGCGATTGCGCTAGCTGTTGAATTAAAAGCAGAGCGCTTGATTATTGATGAAAGACGGGGCAGAAATGAAGCAATCCAACTGGGTTTACAGGTGACTGGATTATTAGGAATTTTAATCGCTGCTAAACAACAAGGTTTTATTTCTTTGGTACAGCCTCTTTTAGATGATTTGAGAACCAATGGGTTTTGGATTCACGATCGCCTTTATCAAGAAACTTTGCAGTTAGCTGGAGAATAGGAGAAAACGATATGCCTCCCTTCCGCGAAGCTCTCGCATCTACACTCCCCATCGATCGCCTATCAATAAAAAAAGTAAAAGCGATCGCATCGACATTCCTCAGAGAACTGTTAGCTTACTAGCGCTAAAACCCAGAGAGTAAACGATCGTACTCTGCGTGCGAGCCAACCCAAAACCAAATAACAGTATCTCCCTCTAACTGTCCAACGGCTCTATAACTCTTGCTGATTCGAGCAGAATAAATTGGCAATTCTGGATGGATCTTTTTGAAGCGAAGACTGAGATGACTGGGATCTTGTTTAAATAGGCGATATGCTTCGCGTGTCTTTTGTTGAACTTGCTCTGGTAAATCGGCAAAGGCTCTGCCCAATTGTTCAGTTGTACGCGATTTCACAATGTTTCTGGGTCTAATTCTTGAGTTTTACCCGCACGATATTCAGCCATAGCAAGGGCTGCAAGGGAAGCCAAGGTATCTTTAGAACGCTTAAATGTTTCATCCCAACGGATTTCGTCTTCCAGTTCTTCCAAAATCATCGCTGCGAGATGCCTCCGGCAGGCTACGCCAACGCATCCTGTTCGCTAGCAGGTAGAGTTTTCAAGCGGGCAATTGCAAGTTCCGAGCAACTTAGTCATAGATCTGGCTATCTAATTTACAAGATATTATTTAATTATCGCATTCTCGCAAAGAGTGCGATCGCCTATCAGCAAAAAAGTGAGGGGCGATCGCTTGTTTTCCCCTCATCTTCTAACCAAGATATTTGTTCCGTCCGCTCCAGCAATTTGTTATGTTGCTGGAGCGTCGCATCTATTGAAGAGCTTTACTCTTGGTACGCCGGTTGAAAATGGTTCCAGCCAATGCCACGATGCCCAGCGAGAGGACAGAGCTAGGTTCGGGAACTGTTACTCCACCTGAGTCAGGAACTGTAGTGCCACTTAGGTTGATACGGGCAAATGAATTGCGATTAAAGGGAAGCCCCTGGACGTTTACGAACAGTTCATTTCCGTTAAAGGTGACTCGATTGGGTGTGAGACCTAATGTAGTTTGTGGGTCTATCAAAACGTCTGTAATTTGCAGAGCCGTGGGTGCGGTGAATGTAAACACATAAGTATTTTGAAACCCTGTTGCAAATTGACCAAATCCTGCGTTATCAAAATCTATTGCCAGGTAATCTGCACCAGCATCGATCGAAACATCTACAAGAGATCTAGCAAATCCTGGAGGAACACCAGCACTTCGGTCAAACAAACTCGCAACGTTAGGGAACTCCACAGTTGAGTCGCTGACAATTGCAGATGCAGGAAATGAAGTCACAAATAGTTGACTTGTTGAACTTAATTGTCCCTGGGTACGAAGTCTAAGCTCTGACCCAACCAAGGTAAACCCTAAAGCTGAACCACCACTGAAAGTAACCATCGCTACGGAAGCGAAAAGCGGAAGTACTCTAATCATGTAGTATTTCTCCTTGGTATTTTTGATGCAAAATGCGATCGCCTCTCTGCAAAAAGCGCGAGTTTAAACTGCACATTTGTGGTTTAGCTCTGAGTAGTCTAAAATTACTCCTACTTTTTATCAATCGGATCGAGATCGGAACTTTTCCCCAAACACTCCCAAAAATGTCGGGAAAATGTCGGAAAGATCGGATAGCATAGGAATTACCGCACCCGTCTGACCGATTTATGGACATTGCAGAAGTCTTAAAACTCGCTGATGAACTGCTCTTTATGCATACAGGCGATCGCCTAGACCATCTGCAAGAAACAATTCTTAAAGGTACATTACAAGGTCAGAAATATGCCAAAATTGCCTCGGAAAACAATTTAAGTGAAGGTCATGTGCGAGATACTGCATCGGAATTATGGCAAAAGTTATCGGATGTTTTAGGAGAAGATGTTAATAAATTAAATCCTCGGTCTATTTTAGAAAAATTTATTATTTGTAATAAAGTATCTGGGAATTATATCAGCATTCATCAATTAAGTTTTTGTTCAATTCAAAACCGATCGCCTAAATCTTCTCCCCTATCCAAGCCAACTGCAAACAAACCCTACTTAGACATAGATAACGCCCCAGAAATTACCGCTTTTTACGGACGAACTGATGAATTAAACACTTTAAAAACTTGGCTTATTCAAGATTGCCCCCGCATCATTACCTTAGTTGGCATTATCGGAGTTGGCAAAACCACGCTAGCCATCAAACTAATTGAACAAATCCAAACACAATTTGAATATATTGTTTATCGCAGTCTCCGGTATTGTCCAACTATAGATAGTTTTTTAACCGATCTATTGCCAACCTTAATTTCTCCAATTATTCCCAATACCCTCGCTCGCCAAGTCGATGTATTGCTTAAATTTTTACGCAAACATCGCTGGTTAATTATTATAGATGACGTGGAAATGATATTTCAAGCTAGAGAGTTGGCGGGACAATATAAAGCAGAATTTGCAGGATACGCTCTTTTATTTAAACAGATTGCAGAATTGTCTCATGCAAGTAGTTGGTTGTTGATTAGTAGCGAACAACCAGAAGATGCGATCGCTACTCGTCATAAATTCACCCGCTGTTTAAAACTCGCAGGTTTAGGAGAATCTGCTAAACAAATATTAAAGGATAAAGAACTGTCAGACGAACAGATGTGGGACACCTTAATCGAAAAATATCAAGGTCATCCTTTATGGTTAGAAATGACAGCCACGATGATTGAAGAATTATTTGCTGGTAAAGTAACGGAATTTTTGGCTGTTCCTGACTTGGTATTGAGTAATGCGATCGCATCTCAACTCAGTCGTTTGTGGATAAAATTAACCGAGTCAGAAAAACAGGTAATGAATTATTTAGCCAAACAAGAAGATGCGGTTACTTTGCTCCATATTTTACAGGAAATATCTCATCATCCCACAGACTTATTAAAAGCCATACAATCCTTAAAAAGACGTTGTTTCTTAGAAGATACGACGAACTGCATTGGCACTATTCATGGCGAGCATCATCGCTCTTCTTTACTAAGAATCAATCCAATTTTAAAATATTATCTCCTGTCTCTCCCATCGTTACCAACTTGAACCAAAAAGCCCCCCTTGGCAAGGGGGGTTGGGGGGATCGATGCGTATTTTTATTATTTTTTTTCTCTCCCATCGTTACCAACTTGAACCAAAAAGCCCCCCTTGGCAAGGGGGGTTGGGGGGATCGATGCGCCCGTCCTACTTAACTCAAAATCTCAGTATTTGCGCTATCTTTAAGTAAATAAGCGCAAATACTTGCCTGGGAAAGCCATTACCAATTACCCATTACCCACTACCTAATTTATGATCGACCTCTACACTTTTACCACCCCCAACGGACGCAAAGTTTCCATCATGCTGGAAGAAGTCGGACTTCCCTACAACGTCCATAAAATCGACATCACCAAAGGCGAGCAATTTACCCCCGAATTTGTCGCCATTAATCCCAATAGCAAAATTCCCGCTATCATCGACTCCGATACGGGCATGACTGTATTTGAATCGGGTGCAATCTTGATTTATCTAGCCGAAAAAACCGGACAATTCTTGCCTACCGAACAAAAAAGTCGCTTTCAAGTCATCGAGTGGTTAATGTTCCAAATGGCAAGTGTAGGACCAATGTTTGGACAGCTTAACCACTTCAAGCGCTTCGCACCGGAAAAAATTCCCTACGCCATCGAACGTTATGAAAAAGAAACCTTGCGACTTTATGGCGTATTAGACAAGCAATTATCCGACAAAGAATTCATCTGCGGCGATTATTCCATTGCCGATATTGCTACCTATCCTTGGGTTGCTGTTTATGAATTTCAAGGATTAACCCTCGATAACCACCCCAATCTTAAACGCTGGTTTGAAACAATTCAACAGCGGGAAGCAGTACAGCGAGGCATGGCAGTTCCAGCATAATTAACGGATTTAAGAAACCCGGTTTTTTCAAAAAACCGGGTTTCTGGTATAGCTAGCCAATTTTGGGAAAGTAGAAGGAATTTTTAAAGGCTGGCGATCGCTTCTATTCATCAACCAGCAGAGTGAGGAAAAAAAGCGGCAAAACTGCAACGAACACAAGCATCAAGAAGGCGATGCTCCTGAGAACCGAATCGATCGGTTTGAAAACTGTTGAACAAGGCACAAATACCTCCTAAAAGCTGACATTCCGCTGGCTTCAAATCTGAGGAAATATTTGGGAGTTTCTGAGTTAGAATGATAGATAGTTCTGGACTAAATCATTCTCGGGACTTACGCAAAGTTTCTATATGTAGGGTGCGTTAGCGATAGCGTAACGCACCATGACTATATGTAGGGTGCGTTACGCTAACGCACCATGACACCATATTTAGTGTCCTTGCGTAAGTCGTGATTCTGAAACTCAGCAACGCTGTTATTTCAGGGTTTAAAATCTCACCTCGACAGTAACGGGTTTGGGTTTAACTCTTGTGGGAACGGGAACTCGCGGCATCAAGTACTGGCTTTGAAAATCCTTGACGGCTTGATGAAGGGATTCAGAGACACTCACAACCTCCGGTTCCTCTTCATCGACTTCAATCAAGATGATTTCGGGGCAGCAGAAACAGGGATCTTCAGCGGTTTTATCTACACACATTGTTTTCTTACCTCCTTGAATTTAGTTGTTGGGGTCAATTTGTTTTTAGTGCGTTGCTTCTATAACCTGATTAAAGACTACGCCTGCATGTTATACAGCTTGAGATTCAGTAACTTATGCTTGACTTAAGCATGACTTGCGCTTGCGGTTGACTAAAAATAAAGCCAATATGGAATCAGAAAATTTTTACTAATAAAATTTATGGGACGTCGTCGGGGAATTAGAGTCACTCAAAGCTACATCCCCAAAGTGCAGCTAGCTTGGCAGCGTACAGGCTTGAGCCAGCAACATCTGGCTGAGGACGTAGGACTCAGTCGAACTACAGTCCAAAGCTTTTTATCTGGTAAACAAATTGATAGTCTAAACTTTATTGAAATTAGCCAGAGATTAGGGCTGGATTGGCGAGAGATTGCCGATTTGTCAGAAAACTTACCTCAAGAGTTGCCCCAACCTCCAAGCGAAGCGGCTAACAATCAGACGGCAGAGCAGCTAGAGAACGATCTTAATATTGACACCCTCGTGCAAGAAGTCCGGCAATACTGCCACGACAAAATCCTTTTGCTGCACGGCAAGATGCAGTTATTGGACATATCTCAGCCTATCGATTTAGAACATCTCTACGTCGATGTCAACATTCTGGAGCAAGTTACCAGTCAGCGATGGTTAGAAATTACTGATTTGCTTCGGGGTTTTAACCCATCTGCTGATAACTTTGACCGCTTTGGTTTGGGTAGGGTACGTCAAGAAAGAGTTCCAGGGCTAGAAGCAGTTAAAAGGTATTCCCGGTTAATGGTGCTGGGTAAACCAGGAGCAGGCAAAACTACCTTTTTGCAAAACATCGTGATTGAATGCAATCAAGGTCGGTTTCAAGCAGACAAAATACCGATGTTCATCCGTTTGAGAGATTTTGCTAGATCTGCTAGGAATCAGGAGAATTTCGGATTATTAGACTACATCAGCGCCGAATTTCGCAGTTGTGGCATTTTGGATGAGCAGAAGACTCAAGCAGTGCTGGAGCGCGGCAGAGGGCTAATTTTATTAGATGGCTTGGATGAAGTGCCTTCTGAAGATGAATCTGATGTTGTAGATCGGATTGAAGTATTTTCTCAAGTTTTTTTCAAGAATCCGTTAATTATTACCTGTCGAATTGCTGCTTCTGGATACAGGTTTCCCAGCTTTACCGATGTCGAGGTAGCAGATTTTAACGACGAACAAATTAAATTTTTTGCTGAAAAATTGTTTGTAGCCGTTGCCAGAGGTAATAAAGAAGAGGGATTAGCTAAGGCAAGGCAGTTTATTGAAAAGTTGAATAGTTCAGAAAATCAGCAAATTAAAGAACTGGCAGTTACCCCAATCTTGCTGCACCTGACTTGTTTGGTGTTTCAATCCAGAGCTGATTTTCCATCCAATCGAGCAAAGCTGTACGAGCAAGGATTAGAGATTTTACTGAAAAGATGGGATGAAAATAGAGGGATTCAACGGGATGAAGTTTATCGTTCTTTGACATTGCCGCGCCAGAAACAATTGCTTTCTCAGATAGGAGCGATTACATTTGATCGCGGCGATTACTTTTTTGAAAAAAACAGATTTCAGCAACTCATTGCGGATTATCTTCGCAGTTTACCAGATGCCAAAACTGACCCAGATGAATTGCAGATAAATAGTGAGGTGGTGCTGAAAGCAATTGAGGCGCAACATGGATTATTGGTATAACGAGCAAGAGGGATATATTCTTTTTCTCATCTGACATTTCAAGAATATTTCACATCTCTAGAAACAATTAGACAATTTCTTTCTAAGTTTGAACCTCAAGCTTTGCAACATTTGGTCAGCTATATCAACGAGAAGCACTGGCGCGAAGTCTTTTTGTTAACAGCTGGAATGTTGCCAAATGCAGATTGTCTGTTGCAGTTAATGAAACAGCAGATTGACTGGCTTGTAGCTGCTGATGAGAAATTGCAACGATTCCTGATGTGGGTTAATCAGAAATCTCATTTAGTTGAGCCTCCTTTATTTTATGCTACACACCAGTCAATTGATGCTTTTACAGTTAATAATTATTCTAAAAAATTAGCATTTAGGCTGTTTTATTCTACCCTTGGTATCATCCACAGCAGTTTCAACAAAGCTATCAACAATTTTCTCTTGCCCAACCACTTTTTTCCCAGTCGCCGCCTTCCACTCAGTTTCATCCAACTTATCAATGAAGTTCTCCACATCTCCTGTAATTTCTTCAGCAGCACCGACTTCGTTATCGACCTCTTGCTCACTGACATTCTCAACCAAATCTACTATATATCCCACAGGTTCAGCTCCGACTCCCACCGCTACATCTCCGATTCCCACCGCTACATCAATGCCTGCCTCAACAACATCCTCAACCGCAATACCAACCTAGAATTCAAGCGATCGCTGCAAGAGCTTAGAGAGCAACTTCCCGATCCTTTAGCAGATGAAAAAAAGTGCGAGGAATGGTGGCAAGAGAATGGTAAAGCTTGGACCGATCAATTAAGATCGGTGATGATTAAGTACCGCAATATTGGTCATAATTGGCTGTTCAGCGAACAGCAGAAGGAGTTGCTTAGCCAGTATTACGATGCTAATAAATTGCTAGTGGATTGTCTGAATAGCGGTTGTAATGTGACTCCTGCTGTGCGAGAGGAAATTGAGGAGACATTGTTGTTGCCTATCGCCGAAATTGAGAAACGAGGTAACTGTCAAAATAGATAATATAACCCAATTTTTGTAGGGGCACGGCGTAAATAACTTTTGGTTCCTTCCGGGAGATTGTAAAATGCCGTGCCCCTACCACCGATGTTGGGCGATCGCATCCCCCATCCGCAACATGCGATCGCCCGCAGCACAACCGGAAAGCCCCCCTTGGCAAGGGGGGTTGGGGGGGATCCCCCTGTAGCCCCCCTTGCCAAGGGGGGTTGGGGGGGATCCCCCTGTAGCCCCCCTTGCCAAGGGGGGGTGGGGGGGATCCCCCTGTAGCCCCCCTTGGCAAGGGGGGTTGGGGGGGATCGATGCCTAAGTCCTAATACAAAATTTAAGTTGTACTGTAATACTCATTCTTAGCATACACGCTAATAATGGTATCTCCTACCTCAAAAAACGCTCCCTCTTGCTCATCTTTGGAAAATTGCAAGTTACCGTACTTAGCATTAATTGCATCAGCAGTCTGCGCTAAAGTATCCATTTCATCTGGTAAAAGTCCAGTCGAACCAATATAGAAAACTAGCGGAGAAATCTTTTCCCGATACACTTTCTCTGCATAGTCTTCCAATTTCTCTTTTGCCGCCGTCAAAGCAGTCACAAATTCTTCTCGGTTGACTTTTTCTCCTTGCGATTTTACCTGCAACAGTCGCGTCAGACTATCCCCACCCACTTTTGATAATATCGCTGCAACGCTACCGTTATCTTCAATTCCCAGAAAGTTATCAAAAATCCGCTTCATCAAATCATCAACCTTGGTAATCTTTGTGCGAGATGATAAGGTTTTGTGTCCGAAAACCACATCTTCATCCAAGGTGATATCGAAGGTTGGTTTATCCACTTTCTCTCCCGTATCTTGATTAAATCCCTCATACAAGCGATCGAGGAATTTATTCGCCGAGTAAAGTTTGCCGAGATTGAGGATATCTTTGTTGCCAATATCGACTTTGTAGCTAACGCGAGTATCTACCGTACCGTTTGCGATCGCTTCCTTTAAATCGGTATACTCTGTGGTTGTGGGAAAGTTGATATAAAGATTCTTGGAGAGATAGTGCTTTTTCAACTCCGTCAACTGTTCATCAGTGTAAACATCCGATTCTTCTTTCAAATGAGCCGCTAAAATACTAGCAAGTATTTTAATTTCGGCTAACTCGTTGAACGTCCCATCAATATTACCATAGCTGCCAGTAAAAGCCACGAGGGGCAAATTGTCTAACCGCAAAGTGTATTCGGTGCGGAAATCGAAATTTTCGGCTTCTATTACACCCTTTGACTTCAACAAATCAAAGACTTTCTTACTGCTAATTTTAATTGGCAGCGACTTGACGTTTACCTCCCCGTCGCTGACAATCGTATAATTGTTGAAACTTTCCAGATTGGTAATCAGCACACCAGCTACTTCGCTGATTTGGCTGCTATCCTCAACTTTTACCAGTTTAACAGGTCTGGTAATCAGCATATTGATCGTAGCGGTATTGCGATTAATTTCAAACGTCCCCATGCTGACATATTCGCCACCGTCTAAAAATTCCGTCTTCAACCAAGGTTCGATTAGTTTCTCATTTTCATCTCTCGAACCGTTAATCCGCTTTACTCCTTTGCGGCGATAGTTTTTCTGCAATTCCTTGATATTGATAATGATGCTGCTGTTGTTTTCCTCCAACAGGTTGACTAATTCCAGCACTGATATTTTATCGTTGACTTTGACGCTATCCAAGATTTCGTGCTTCGCCAACGCCGACGCATCGAAAATAGCCAAATCAAGGTCTTGAGTTAACTCAGCTATTTCGGCATTTGTCAGCGCCTTGGCGTGTTTTTCAGTCAAGGTTGCATCAAAGGTACTCGCCAGCGCATACTTGGCTGTATTCAAGTTTCCATTAGCCAAATTCGCCTTGGCAAAAGCTAAGACAGATTCATCTGTTTGCGCGACAGGAACGTCGGTTAGTTTATCGTAGTCTTCTTGGCTAATTTTCCGATATTTGTAGAAGACGCCATCATCATCTGCCTTAAGTCCGACAATTTTCAGAGTGCTGGAGGAACCATTAATTTTCTTACCAGTTTTAGAGACAAAAACCTGGTAATCGTACTCCTTAATTAAAGGTTCTTCCATCGCCGGTGCTACCGAACTACCTAATAGTTTGGCGCTTTGGTAAAGTCCATCATAAACTTGCCTGACTTCCCCGGCGCGAATGCAAGTTCCCGATACGGTGTTGGCGATTTTCGAGAGCAATCGGAAGTCAGCAGAGGAATAGGAAATGGTGTTAACAAAAACATCCATGTTTTTCAGTTCTTCGCAAATCCGTTCTAGGGTATTTGCTTCCGCATTAGCACTAGGATCGTTAGCGTATCCGTCGCTGTGTAAATTGATAACAGTAAGCTCTCCCTCTCGCAAGAAAGATTTAGCCATTGTCATCGATTGAGATATGCAGGTAGTGTAACCTGTTTGGATTTTTTGAATTTCTTGGATATAGGAAGAATTAGCTTTCATTACTTCCTGGATCGGAACTCGCTGGAAGTGACAAGTTACATCTCCTTGGGATGCATAAGATATCAGGGTAACCAGTAGCTGGTAATTGTTGTATTCATCCAAGGTCAAAAGTTTAATCAGGGTTTCTTTCAACGGTTCTATGTCATAATACATAGAACCGGAGCGATCGATAACGATCATGCTATGAGCAACAGCTTTTTCTGGGATGTCATTTGAACTTAATTGACGCTTAACCCGGTCTACTAAATAGTATGCTTTTGGTTTTCCGGCAAAATTGTAGAGGGTGAATTTTGTTTGGTTATTCTGTGCATCTGTTGCTGATGGTTGATTTTTTTGGCGTGCCATATTTCGATTTTCCCTCAGTAACGACATCTGGTTTGACAATTGCAGGCGAGACGCCTGCACCACAAGATTGCACCACAAGATTGCGCCACAAGATTGCGGCACGACGCAGATAAATATGATAAATATCTGCGTTGATCTGGGTCGATCTTTTGTTAGTAATTGAAAAAGTTTGAGTAGATTGATAATGAACTGGAACTAATATATATTATACTTCAAAAAGCATGGTTGTGGGGTATTGTTAAATTAATGTCACATCAGGAGTCAAAACAATGGAAAGCACCGCACCGGAGAATGGGTCAAGACAACCAAGAACGCTGTTTAGCATTTCAGCAGAGATCGGCGAGTTGACGGCGTTGCTAGATGAGATTGAGGACAATGATAGCGAGGGAGAACAGTTGATTACCAGTTGGCTAGAGCAATTGGGAGAAGAGCGCGATCGCAAGCTAGATAATTACGCCGCCTTAATCTCCGAATTGCAAGCAAGAGCAGCTGTTCGCAAAGCGGAAGCCAAACGCTTAAGCGACTTAGCCGCCAAGGATGAAAAAAAAGCCGAAATGCTCAAAGAAAGACTAAAATACTTTTTTGAAGTCAACAAGCTGAAAACGATTGACACGGCACGCTACAAATTAACCTTGGCAAAAAATGGTGGTAAAGCGCCTTTAATTGTGGATGAATCTGTATCACCTACCTCATTGCCAGAAAAGTTTCAGAAGATTAGCGTCGATCTGGATAAAGCAGCAATTAGATCCGCACTGGAGGCGGGAGAATCGCTAGATTTTGCACATTTAGGCGATCGCGGTTCTAGTCTCCGCATTAAGTAATGGGTAATGGCGTTCCCTGGCTGGAGGGAACGAGGGTAATGGGTAATTGGTAATGGGTAATGGGTAATTGGTAATTGGTAATTGGCTAAGAGTTTGCAGCGTAGGGACACGGCATCGGAAATATTCTGTAGAAATCAACATTTTATGATTGCCGTGTCCCTACAACATTCCCTCAAGCGAGGCAGAGCCTCGCGATCTCGTTCCCAGGCTGGAGCCTGGGAACGAGTGAGGGGAGGCAGAGCCTCCCTCAGTCATGCATAAAACTTTTCCACGCAGCGGACAAACATTTCTACCCCCATTCCCAACGCAGTTTCATCAAAATCAAATCGGGGATGATGGTGCGGATAAGCCAATCCCAAATCCGGATTAGCCGAACCTAAAAAGAAATAACATCCCGGTACTGCTTGCAAGAAGAAAGACATATCCTCGCCGCCCATTGTTTGACATTCCGGCACAATTCCCAAGGGAGTTTCTACAATATCTAACCCTACAGAACGCACCATTTCTGCGATATCTGTATTGTTAATCACCGGCGGGTAAAGTCCCTTGTAATCTAATTCGTATTTCGCTGCGTGACTGGCACAAATCCCGGCAATAATTTGATCGATTCGTTGCGGAATCAATTTGCCCAATTCGGGATTGAAATATCGCACCGTTCCGCCTATTTCTGCTGTATCGGCTATCACATTCACCGCCTTTCCGGCGTGAAATCTTCCCACCGTTACTACTGCCGAATCGATGGGATTGACGTTGCGCGATACAATCGTTTGCAATGCGTTGACAATCTGCGCCCCAACCACAATAGAATCTACCGTTTGATGGGGAATTGCACCATGTCCGCCCTTGCCATAAATTTTGCAAATAAAACTTTCCGTCGCCGCCATTAACGCCCCCGTTCGGATACCCAACGTACCCAAGGGCAGGTTATTCCACAAGTGGAGGCCGATTATAGCATCAACATCTGGATTATTCAAGACACCGGCTTCAATCATCGGCTTCGCGCCTCCCGGTCCTTCTTCGGCAGGTTGGAAGATAATCTTGACAGTGCCTGGGAAAGCTTCGCGGTGTTGGGAGAGGTAGTAGGCAGTGCCTAATGCGATCGCAGTATGTCCATCGTGACCGCAAGCGTGCATAATGCCATCGTGCTGCGATCGATAGGGTACATCGTTTTCTTCTTGAATCGGCAAGGCATCCATATCCGCCCGAATTGCCAGCACCTTGGGTTTTTGGATGTGGGATTGCTCCAGGGCGATCCCCCTCCCGTCCCCCTTTTGAAGGGGGAAGCTAGATTTCTTGCCTTCGATGGTGGCGACAATCCCGGTTTTAGCGATTCCCGTTTGATGGGTGATGCCCCATTCCGATAACTTTTGAGAAATAAACTCCGCCGTCAGGTTCTCTTTGAAACCAAGTTCCGGGTGTTGGTGCAACTTTCTGCGCCATTCGACCAGGCGGGGTTGTAAAGACCTAATTTCTAAACGGATGCGGGATAAGTCAACAGCAGCAGCATTTGGGAATGTGGATATCATTTTTGGTAATGGGTAATTGGTAATGGGTAATGGTGTTCCATGGCACAGCCTCTTAACGAGGGTCATTGTCGCCAAAATAACAGATGACTATCATAACGAATGGTATAAGCGTTCGCCTCCGTTATATGCAAACCTCGTCGGAGCGATCGCCCAATTCAAAATCATTCAAGCACAACAAGAACCGCTCTCATAAAACAACATGCAATTGAAGCAGATCGGCAAGCAGTTGGGTTCAATTCAATTTTTGGTAAATATCCTAGCAGCAGGCGCGGCGCTAGCGACAGCGCTTAGCTTTGTGGGTTCCTGGTGGTGGATATTCGCGATGCTGGAACACTTTCGACCGCAATACTGCTTGCTGTTAACGATCGCTCTATTCCTGGATCTGATAAATCGAGATCCTTGGTCAAATCAACACTTTTATCTGCTGTGGGCAATTCCTTTGGCAATCAATTTCAGCTTGCTCTTGCCATTATTTCTCCCATCCTTTGGACATGCAACAAATTCGATCGAACTGCGAGTCCTCCATGCCACCCTAGATAACGATAACCCGGATGTCAGTAAAGCCATCGATTATGTCAATAACCAAGCTCCAGATATTGTCTCTTTGCTCGAAGTCACGCCCCAATCTTTACCCCAGCTTCAGGCAGGTTTAACAAACTATCAATTGGTTATTGCAGAACCCCGCACCACCAGTCATGGGAGTGCCTGGTTTGTGTCGCGCCAACCTTCTTATCCGATTGAAGTGAAAGCTGCTGAGTTAATTCACCTACCCCCTACAAGCTCGCGCCCCATCCTCCAGATCACCATTACCTATGCCGGTAAACCCATTGACCTGCTGTGCTTTCATGCCATTCGTCCCCGCAGTGCCAGTACGGTGGACTTCCAGCGGGTGGAATTTGAAGCGCTTGCTCAATGGAGTCGCCAACGGCAAGCGATTGTTGTTGGCGATTTCAACAGTACCCCTTGGTACGGTTCGTTCCGGCAAATGCTGCACCAAAGCGGACTGGTCAACTCCCAAAACGGATTTGGACTGCAACCAACCTGGCACGGTAGTTTACTACCAATCCTGAGAATTCCCATCGACCATTGCTTGCACAGTCCCTCTATAGTTACCATCAGACGCACTATAGGTTCCCACATCGGATCGGATCACCTCCCCCTGCTAGTCACCCTACGAATTTGACCATCTAGTCTCTTCCTCTCTCTTCCCTCTGCGTTCTCTGCGTCCTCTGCGGTTCATTAGGTATTCTTCCACCAGGCAGTATATGAAATTTACGCCCCCGTTCCTAATCATTTTTATCTTGTTTATTGCAAGCTGCAATTTTTCCAAGCATCCGCAGCCAAAGGTACTATCGAATCCTATCAAAGCAGCTCAACCTGAAGTAACGAACCAGTCCAAATCTTTTATAAAAGAAGCCAAACTAATTGCAGTCGGAGACATTTTGATGCATCTGGCTCTGACGCGATCCGGTTACAATCCCCAAAAGAAAACCTATAATTTCGACCATTTTTTCCCAGAAGTTAAGCCGATTATTACCCAGGGAGATTGGGCGATCGCCAATCTAGAAACCCCCGTAGCTGGCCCGGAATTAGGCTATTCCGAGTTTCCTCTGTTCAATGCCCCAGCCCAAATCGTCGATGCTGCCAAAAAAACTGGCTTCAACATCTTGACAACGGCAAACAATCATGCATTAGATAAAGGAGAAAGGGGAGTTATTAACACGATTAAAAATGTCCGATCCCGCGGCGTTGCTTTAGTCGGCACAGCCACCTCTGCCAAGGAAGCGGAAAAGATTTTAATCGTCAATAAAAACAACATTTCGATGGCAATTCTGGCTTATACCTATGGTACGAATGGCATCCCTATTCCCCAAAAATACCTAGTCTCGCTGATTGATGAAAAAAAAATAATCAAAGATATTGCTAAAGCCAGAAAGCAGGGAGCCGATGTTGTGACGATTTGTCTCCATTTTGGCGACGAATATCAGCGTCAACCAAACGCCAGACAAAAACAACTGGTTCAGCGGTTGATTGCAGCTGGGGCTGATATTATTCTCGGCAATCATCCCCATGTAGTTCAACCTTACCAAATCTTCAAGGTACGGGGAAAAGATGGAAAACTGAGAACCAGAGTTGCCATTTATTCACTAGGGAACTTTATCGCTTATCAACTGGGAAATTACAAAGATATTGGGGTAATTTTTTCCGTCAAGATTCGCAAGCGGTTTCCGGAAAAAACTGTAGAAATTACCCAAGTAGAAGCAATTCCCACCTATACTCAGAATTATCGATTGAATAATCGGCTTAATTTTCGCGTTCTGCCAATAGAAGCTGTCGTGAATCGCCAAAAAGATTCGTTGATTCCCGCTAGCAAGTATCCAGTGTTAAAACGGCAATTAATTGAGATGAAGCGTCACCTCAAATCTTTAAGCGATTAATAGCTGAATGCGGCTTGGCTGAGGAATGCAGGTGTATATAGCGGATTGCACTCGGATGAGGTACACCGAAAGTTTGTGTAGCGGCAGCATTAATGCTGCCGCTACACAAACGAAGCGATAACGCTTTCCCTCACGCGGCTGCAAGCCGCTGTATACCCCTTTCTGACGCTCTCGACTAGATCCAAAGTACGAAGCAGCGTATACAGCGGTTTGCAGCCGTATAAACTAAGGCCCCTTTTGTGTGGCGGGACGCTACACAAAAGGCACGCAATGGCTGTACAACATCCTTGTGGCAAACCGCTGTAAACACCCTGAATTTCCCTAAAAATCTGGGCGCAAATGCTACGTCCCTACAGATATAAATCGACTTTTGCACGCACATTACTGTACACCCAACCACTGCACAAACCAGGTCACACCAAGGCGGCGGTAGGGCTGATGATCGACGTGAAAGTATCTGAGGGCAACGGATCGCTGATCCCCCCGATTAACCCCCCAAACCCCTTGTTGTCGGATCCGGGCAAAACCACCTGGCCCACCTGTTGCAAGGTGCCCAGATTGTAGGCTGTGACTTGCTTGTCGGAGATGGCATACAGATCGTTGCCGATGCGCAGGCTGCGTCGAATCTGCCCCCCTTCGTGTTTGATATCTCCTAGCACGGTTAAACCGTCCACCCCATCGACATGGAACACCCGCAGCCCTCTTTCGCTCCCCCTCCTAGTTTGGAACGGAATCGCCAGGATGTCCGAGCCTGGAAAATAACTGACCGCGTGGTGGTCCCACTGGGCTTCTGAGCTAGTGTATTGCCCTTCAAACAAGTAACTTTCCACCTCTTTCGGATTCTTGATATCCGTCACGTCGAACAGCGAGACTTTCAGTGTACGCATACGAGTCAACGGATCCGTATCCTGACCGATGCCCAATACCAGCTGCTTGCCTTCGCTCTCAATCACCTGAAGGTACTGGGAAAAGCCGGGCAGTTTCAACTCGCCAGCCAGCTGGGGATTGGTCGGCTGCCTCAAGTCCAGGGTGAAAAACGGATCGATCTGCCTGAAGGTGACCATAAAGCCATAATCG
>NZ_JBHFNP010000191.1:0-27763 GCF_041929235.1 Microseira sp. BLCC-F43 | reverse complement strand
TCGATGCAAGGTTTTGACCGTTACACCTAATAGCTCAGCTGCTTGCAGGGGAGTTAAACTAGACATAGATTGATTATATCACAGCTATTGTCTAGTTTGATGGCGTTTTGTCAATATTTTAGCGGTCAGCTACAAAACCCCAAGTTTCAGCCCCTAACCTTCGTTTGTGACGAGTTCACAAACTGGGCTAGCCGATGCAAAAATTCAGGCGAGTTCTTCCAAACTGCGGTAACCGACATCCGCAAGGCTGAGATGTTTGCGCTAATTGTTTCGCACAGTCGCACTCTGACAGGACTGGGCGACGCTAAGGGCATGGCGAAGCTACGGGATGAAGCGCTGTTGGAGATTGAGTTGTTGGGACAGCAAGACCCCGTGACGGGCAAGGCAGTACCCAAGTTTGAGGCACTGGTCAAGCTACCTGGGGGGTCGTTGAGCGATCGCGCTCTCGTCAAAATCCCTCGGCAAGAGTCAACACCTCAACAGCAACAAATCGATACAGCGTATTTAGAGCGCCTATACGATCTGAAATTCAACATCGTCCCTCCGACCGTATCCCCCGTATCCCCCGATGCGGGCAACTCAGAATACGCCGATAATCCAGACACAGCAGGCAATTTAGGCGATGCGGATACGGCGGATACGTATCCAGATACCGACTGGTTACCCACCCAAAATCAGCTAAAAGGGATGCTAGAGGATACGCAATTGCCGCCCGGACGCTTCATAAAAGAGGTGCTAAAGGCTACCAAATCAGAGCGGTACAGGACGGCTAAGCAGGCGATTGCGTGGATCGTTCGCCACCGTGGCGATTTCAAGCTGATGGAAAAAATGAGAGATCTGCTGCACTAATAAAGGAAGCGCCCACGCGACAAATACTGTCCGCAATGCGGAACTGAAGATATTGAATTCAATAAAACTTTTGGATTCTACAAGTGCAATAAATGCTAGCATTGCTGGGGCTGCCCAGAAGATGACTCGGACTACGACGAGCTGGAAGAGGAAATAGACCAAAACTAAAACAGAACAATCTAAACTTGTAATCCCCCGAATTGACCGGGGGATTTTTCTTAGGAATAAACCACTTGTAGGGGAATGGACTTGATGCCCAAGCTGGCGATTTGTTTCATGCGATCGCAGAACGCCTCAAATCCCAACTTATTCCTCAACACGATGCACCCCGCAGAACCAGGAACGTTGGCATCAAAATGAACGCCAAATTCCCCCCGTGTTACACCACCGGAAGACCGAACCGGGTCTGGGGTGATGTGAAAAAATTGCCCCTCAACACCTTTGGTAGCGAGGTAATAAGAGTTTGTAGTAACGCGGTATTCAAACCCCTGAGGAATTGGCCCTCTTGCCCTAGTCCACTGATCTTCCTTGCCTTGCCAGCCAGTCGCTCCAGAAGTTGCCAAGTAATCCACATCGGTTCCATCTGGGTAAATCAGCTTCAGGTTTCCCCATAAAAGGCTACAGGAATCCCGCAAATCCATCGAAAAAATCAGCTTATGATCCGTCATTTAACTCTCCTTCCAAACCTTAATCGGTGTTTTAAAACGTTGGTTGAGTTCACGCAGTCGGCGATACTGCGCCTTGATATCCCACTCAAAAGGACAGTAAATAATGCAGTCGAACCTTAGCTTTTCTAAAGCCTGCTGTGCAGTATCGAAGCAGTAACATTGCGTGAAGTTAATATTCCAATTCTTGAGAAGTATTTGGTATTTAGCCAGTAGTACATCTTCTCTGTTGCCAATCATTAAAATATTATTGCTCATACCTCTCCTTCACCAAGCCAATGGGGGAAGGGAACCAATACCCTAAAATCAGCAGGCTTAATGCTCGGCTGGTCGGATCGGACTCGCTCGCTGGAATAGAGAGGAAAAGAATCCAAAAGCTAATTAGAGCCTGTGTACAAAAAACTAAATATTTTACATCGAATTTCATACTTTACATTTTTTAACGCGCCTATACTTCTATTGAAATAGGCACGTTAAGGTTTGCCATTGTAGAAACTACTACATTTGCTATTCGCACTCGAAAGATTAATCGAGTAGGTAATCTTCACTTTCTCTTAATAAGTCCAGCGATTTAGACGATCGCTCGGGATTTTCTCGGCAATATCTATCAAGAGATTGGATTAAGCTTTTTTGAATAAATTGAGACTTAGAAACAGCTAATTCCTCGCACACTTGCGCAAGATCAATAGATAAAGATTCAGGGATATCAGCCTGCAACCGGCGATATTTTATCTTGGGTTTCAACTATAATTCATTTGCCATATTGGCTGTAATGAATGCCCAGTTAATTAACACTGGGGGTAAATTTGCCACGGTATTGGATAAGCCAAAGGCAGTGTATTTGGCTCGATGCTTGGAAAAGTCATTGGCATTGGATACCAAAGCACTGGCAATTCCCAAACGTCCCAAATTCCCGCAGGTGTATCGTCAGGTGGCGACCCAACTGCTTGCACAATAGCAGTCAAATCTGCTTCCATTCCCTCCCAAAAGTCCATTTATGCCACCCTAATTGCAAAAGACCAACTACCGCCGCGAATATTCACCCAGTTTTGTCCGCTGTCAGAGTTTAAACTTAGTTGCGGCAATCCTGAGGCAGCAATCGTTCCAAAATCTGTAGAGGTTAGTCCTACAAATCCGGAGCCAACACTAGAACATAAAATAATTCTTCGGTTAACATCCGGTCTTCCACCTGGATTAAACCCACTGGGCTGGTTAGCTAGATGAAATGATAAATCTACATAATTAGGACTAAAAGGGTTTCCCGGCAAAAGCCTGAAATGTGGAATATCTCTATTGGATGCACCAAATGCATAAAGCGCTGTAGCAGGCCACCACGCAGGCTTAACAATTGGGAAGAGAAAGCCTACAGAAAAAAGCGAAGTATTGTTGTCTGGCCTGCATCCGCAGACTAAAGCGACTTCACTGGAAGAAAAGGTTATCCACTTGATAGAAAAATTTTCATCACTATTGTAATTAATAAAAAGAGCGTTGTTAAACGTTTGAGCGGCAAATAAAGGTACAGCATTGGGCGTCAGCGTTAATTGCGAAGCTCCATCACCCATCCAAGCTTGAAATTTAATTGAGTTGCCACTTTGCTCAACTACAGTTCTTAAAAAAGCCCTGGGTTTTACTGTAGAAGAATTAGGAGCGTTAATTCTAAAAACTGCTTCATTTCCTGAAGCAGCTTCTTGAGCGTATCCGATGCTTAATAATTTAGAAGCAAGCGTTGCTCTAAATTTGTCGGCGTTCCAAGTGTCATTTATAATTTCAATGTTAGTTGCAACTGGCATATTAGCCTACAAAGTTAAAAGTTAAATTAACAATACCTGAATTTAGCGCTACTCTTTCAATCGTAACAAACACTGGACTAATAATAATAATAGGTTGACTTAAGTTAATTTTTTCTATGCTTCCACCTAAAAGGCAATCTAAAATAATTCCTTGATTGGTGCATGTTGGTTTAACTTGAGGTGGTCGGCCCAAATCCTGTTGTTGAGCCTGTTCGCTTTGATAAAGCCGAACTCGCACAACAAAGTTGCTAATTATTTGAAAAACAACCGCAAACAAAGGAAATTCGAGCGTATCAAGTTTATAAAAATAGCCAGGTTCTGCATTCCAAGCGTAATCCAAAGTGTTAATACTTAAACTTGCACCTTCTTGGCTACCACCAGAACCGCCCACAATTGCGCCGTTAAATGTTAAGCGTCCGCTGTTTTCGCCAAGTTTTCGTAAGGTTTGTAAATTTTCTAGCTCAATAGCAACGGGGTTATTGATTCCCATTTTTTAATTAGCCCCATAGTTCTTGTATTTCCATTGACCAGTCTATGTCTGGCACAAAGCCAATAAATCTGTTCCAACTTAACTGCTTCTTCACTTCAAAATGTCTAGCACTAACACCTCTTTCTAAAAAATCTGGATTGACGGGAAACTGCATTAGTAAAGGTTCGTTGCGCGGATAAACTCTCCGACTGAGTTCGCTGACTCTATTGCCTCCTACTTTGTAAACAATTCTCACCCAAGCAAAAGAATTTACCCGTTCCCAGTCTGAACAAGCATAATTAATCCGCACTGTAGGATTCGTTTCCAAAGCCGCAACTGGAAATTCTTTCCACCTATCATGCTCTGGAACAATCGTTCCCAAGCTACCCCAAACGCCAAAACTATCCTGGGTAGACATCCCAACAACCTTCTCCCATTACCTCGTCCCATTCGCCACCCAACGCATATTCTGTAGCTTCTTTGGTCGATACGCATTCTAGAAGGCAAGATTGTTGCTTTTTTACAAAGCAAAATTCCCCGTTTAAAGCGTCCATAAAATTAAGCTGTGCCTTTAGAAAAGGCAGGCAATCTATAACCTGGTCGTATTCCTCGTCGCCAGGTAAAATAATTAACCTGCCATAATTTCCAAATAAATAACTATGGGGCTGCTTGTCCTGATGTTGGGGTAAATCCAATTCTGCCACCTCTTTGTCCTACCATTATCCAACCTTCAGGCAAACTGCTTTCTCTAGCTGTATCTACAAACGTAGTAGTCACGCCGCCTTGCGCGTTTTCACCTGTACCTACCGTTACATATTTTCTCACTCTATTGGGTTTAGGCTTGTTAACTCCAAAGCAAGTTGTAGGTAAGTCGCTTGTGACTACATCCTCAATTCCTAGTGCCGTTCTGTCATTACCAATGACGTTGTATTGTTCCATATCCATTCGCCAGCCATACGAAATTATGATGCTGCCAGCTCGCATATTCACTTTAACCAATTTGGATCGCGGACTCGATACGCGTTGAGCAGAATAGTTTGGAAAAGTTAAATTCCAATTAGCGGCGAGCAAGGTAGCGCGGTTAGAAAAAAGATAAAACGAGCTTTCTCCGTTGGTTGTAGAACCCGGCTTGCTAGCCTTACCGGGTTTTGGCGAATTGCAACCTAGAACCGTTCCCGCTTGCAGCACGCCGTTAGTCATAGCATTTGCGTGCCCTAAAGTAGCGCTAGTGCTTTGTCTGCAGGTGGTTCTAAATCCATATATAAAACTGTTTCCCATTAAAACCGAAACTACGCGAGATTCTCTACCCCAAGGCATAATTACCCCTTCAAAACGCTTTTTCTTACTGTAAATTAACTTAACAATGCCTGCAAGTGCAGCGTTTTAGGTTGTGGATCGTAGCAACAACCTTTAAGATTGTAGCTAGGCACAGGCTATTAAAATGACCGAGATCGAAACAAAAATTTACATTTCTCTAGGCACTAGAAGTCGTAGAGCGCTAAAAAAAGTCAAATCCCGATTTAGCAAAAAGCCAAGGGATTATTGGCCTAGAAGCGATCTGATTCGGCGATTAACCCAACAATTTTCTCTAACCGAGACAGAAGCTTATAATGCGATGCTGAACATTCGCAAAGAAATCCTTAGGGAGCGGAACCGGGGGTTCTGAGCGCTTCGGCAATTAGTTCGTCTATGCCGCTGGGCTTTGTATCTGTAAATAATCGAATCTTTGGAGAATTGTTTCTTTGATAATTTCCCCGCAGACCTTTGATGCTATTTTCTTCAAACAATACTTTCTGCTGGTTAATTATGCTAAACCAGGCTGGATATATCCGTACTGTGTCTTTGTAAAGAGCGACGTTGGTAGCCCTGCGTCCTACTTTTTTCTCTTCAGCAGTATTAAGCGTCAACAGTTCGCATTCAGTCAAAGCAATTAGAGCGCGTAACCTTTCTTCTGCTTCTTGATCGCTACCTCCGTAGACAATCATGCAATGGATCGCATCGTTAGGGGCTTTTAACTTGCAAGTAGCCTTAAATCGACCCCAATTATATCCGTTGTTGCCACCAGCGGCTAATTTAATTTTCTCCCAGTCAACCGCGCTGCGTTTAACGCAGGGAATTGTATATTCTGCTTTAGTAAGTACGCCGTTAGGTGCGTACCTGTCTTTATACGGAGGCTTGGCAATTGAATACCATCTAATTTTAATTTGCAAGCTAATTGGATTGCTGCCAATTAGCTCTGTCCTAAATCCACCTAAATCGTTACCAATATCCTTGTTGTCGATTAATTGATAGTGAGACAAGGTACTAACGATCTGAGGCTTCAGCACCTTTTCATTTCCTGCTAATATAATTCGCTCGTTAGGAATATCCCTGTTTGGGGTAATTTCCACTATTCTTTGTTTACCTAAAACATCAGTTTTAAATTTCTGAGCCGCAATCAAGCTATCAACTGCGTTTGCTACGACGTATCCAGCTTCGACACAGCTTTCAAAAAATTCTTCTAGCATCTGTTCTGTAAAGTTGCGTAGCGCTTCGTTAGGAATTGCTTCAATTCTCTCTTCTGTTGCCTTGGCGAAACTCCAAGGTTTAGCGTTGGCAGTTCCCCAAGCTTGCACCGCTTGTTGAGCGCGATCGCCAAATATTTGACCAACCAACGGCGAATTATTTCTAATTAGCTTTCGAGCGTTTTTGAATCCCCAAACAAATAAAGTTGTTGCCCCAGCGCGAAAAGTCGATCTAATTAGGCTAGCAATTGAACCGGCTAATTCCTCAGCCATCTCTTCGCCAACTCGTTTAAGAACAAACGCACCAGCAACCTCGTTAAACGTAAATATGATTGCACCGGGGATAACACCGCAAGCTAACCAACCTAAAAATTGACCAACCACTCCCCCAGTTTGACCCGCAATTTGATTCCAGGTTGTTCGAACTTGCTGGTCTAGTTGCTCGTCCGTAGCATTCCAATTGAAGTGCCAGACAAACTGGCTTAAACTAACGAAAGTTCCCCAAATAGCCGATACAGTCCAAGCAAGAGCGCTGCTTAAATTGGTGACAATAAAACCAACCAAGCGCTTGCCCCAATTAAAAATTGCCGAAACAATATTATAGTTTTGTTGCGTGGATTGTTGAATGTCCTGAGATTTAATGACCCTGACGCCTGTAGAAACTATTGTCCTCCTAATAGCGCGAGATTCTAAAGCGCTTTTAGCGATATCAGCAATTCCCATTAAGTTTCCTCCGTTCCCCGATCCGAAGTATCGCCTATTTCTCTAATCCTGGGCCGCTGGTTGTATGGCCTTCCATAAGGATTTGTTGTATCTGTAATTCCGTTAACATCGGTAAATCCTCTTTCTGCTTTGTTCAAAAAGTCAGAAAAATCGCTAACTTGATTTTGGCTGTCATTGCCTTGATTGCCTTGCAATTCTTCGTCAGATAGCAAGGAAGCGGCATTTTTAATTAAGCTCTTGATTTGTTGCGCTTCAGTGCCGTCAAGCTTAATTTTTCTAAAATTTTGCGCTCTCCACTCGGCTGCAAATTTTTTCAAGTCTCCCAAGTCGTCTTGAAGATCTGTTTTAGAGTTTAACTCAACAATTTTAACTTTAGTAGTAGTTGGTTTAAATAATTTGTGAATTTGAGTTTCTCCTGGCGTAAAGGTTAAAGGCAGGTCTACTGTTGCTTGCCTTAATTGAGGACTGAGGTAATCTAGCACGGCTTGAATAGCGTGATAATTGGCAACGCTGGTTGCCTTGGTGCTTCCTATTTCAACCATTGCGTTTAATATAGCAGTCAATGCCGTCTCGGTATTTACCTTGTTGTTGATGGCGAGTCCTGCAACCTCTAGCATTAAATCGGCTAAAGTTGGAAACTTGAATTTTTTGGTTTGGTTTCCTTCTGTTTGAGGATCGATGTCCTCGACTTCTATTTCTCCTGGTAATTCACCTACTAAAGCGTCTATTTGCTTAGCAAGCCAAGAAATTAATTCAGGAATATTCTGAACTCTAATAACATTATTTCCTCTATCTGCCAAAAGTGATTGAGGCACGCTAACTGGGAATTCTGTAACTCCAACCCTTTTTTCAAGGCGAGCGACCATTTGTATTAATCTTCTAACGTCAGCGCAGCAGTTCATATAAAGTTGGGGAGAGGGTAATTTTGGTGGCTTTGGTGGTTCTGGAGGTTGAGGGGAGATTTCTTTTACAGTAATTGTACAAACAGTGCCACCAATATTTGCATAATACATGTCTTCTTGAGATTCGTATTCTCTAACATAAACGGCGTTATTCCAAGAATAAGAAGTAGCTATATAATAATCTTCTCCAGAAGCTTGACTGCTGTTAATATAAACAAGTCCTTCGTAAAAAACTGTAACAGTAATTGATTCTCCAGCTATAGCATAAGCTCCCAGATCGTAAACAGGTTCGCTGCGAGGAGATCTAATAACTCTTTGCTTCAATCTCCCAATCCCTTGTGTATTTAAAATTATAGTTGCTGGAACTGAATTACTACTATACTCGGAAGGCTGGCAGGGTATGTTAAAATAGTCATCAAAATTTCTGCCACCACAAACGTAGTGAGTTGTGCTTCTGCACTTAATTTCAAACACTATTCTATATTTTTGATTGGGGTCGCCTAGAGGCAATGCGGGCAACGAAGGTATTGCAGGCCAATCTATAAGGTAATCGCTTGTATTTGGTAATGGCTCTGGTTCAGGCTCGGGTTCGGGTTGCCTGCAAGCTGGCAGTATGTAGCAATAAGTTTGAGCAACAGTTTCGGTGGCAGAAAAGTTCTGCGTCATGGTAACGCAAACGCCGCAACCGTTAATGTTGATTTCGTAGCTAGGTTCTGCAAAAGAAGTTGGATCTTGTAAATCTATATCGCACAAATAGGCGAGCGAAGGGTGAATTTGACCGCAATCGTTGGTTTCTATTTGCGGTGGAGTGTTGTAAAAAGGAGTATCTCCAACTTGGTTGAGGTTTTCAGGTAAATCTCTGTTTCCCCAGTCAATACTAATTGGAAATCCACTACCTCCACCACCTTGGTTGTTTTCGCCAGGTTTGGTAGGTCTAGTTGGTCTAGTTCTAGTGCTGACGACACTCATATACTGCCTTCCATTCCCACTAACTTGCCGTTGCCGCCAACGCTAAGGGCGACTAATTGCTGCGCGATTACATAATTACTAAGCTCTTGATTAAAGCTACCGTTGGGCGTTAAATAGGGGCAACTATCGGTTAATACTTGAGAAGCGTGACCGTAAAAAAATCTGACGTTGGTTGTGCCTGCATTTACAAAATACAGAGCGCGCCGTTTGTGGTTAAACGGACGTACTACAACTGGCTCGTTGGCGGGTAGATCGATCCCAATTGGATACCAAGTGGTGATGGATTGAGATTTTCTTTCAATTAATTTTACTTCCGCTTTCCACTGCCCTTTAATTAAAACCTCATCGCGTCCAGACAATTGTTTGTAGCCTGAATCGAATAATACCTGAACGCCGATTCGATCCGATTCGCCTACCAATAAGACTTCTTGAGTAGCGCTTAGATAAGGGCGCAAGTGTTGAATTGGCAATTGAAAGGGAACGTTTTGCAATATAATAGGCTGACCTTGCTTTCTAAACAATCCGCCACCGTCGTCGTACAAAAGTTGAATTGCTACTTTTTCGTAGTTCAACCAGTTATTGTAAATCTTAGTTGCTTGCTCTGTGCGACTATCTAGATCGCTTATATCTGGCAAGGGAGCTTGATTGAGGCTGACGATGTTAGCAGCAATGTCGAAACTTTCAATAAATAATTGAACAAAGGTGTAATATTCGTCAGAGGTTTGAGCCTTGATTTTGTCAAAAACAGGACGGGCATCAAAGCATTGAACTTGAGCGTTGCCAGTGCCAGCAGTTAAAATAAATTGAAACGACCCGGTTAAGGCAATAAAATCTCTCATAGCAAGTAAGCTTTTCCAGTTGTGGTTTGTCCTCCATTTGATGCGATAGTTATCTCTAATGGCATGTTATTGTAACTAGCGTTAAACGTGCCGTTGCCTACCCCACCAACGGTGCTGTTGCTAATCGACCAGGTAATATAGTTGCCGTTGGTGGGATTTGTCGCTGGATTAAGTTCGAGGTTTTTAAGCAGTATTGTCTGCTCTAAAATTGCTCCTTGAATCGTGCTGCTCTTAACAGTGCCGCCGCTTCCCGCTACGTAGTGGGGTTGCCCTCCACTAGGTACGCTAAAGTAATCAATTGGGACAATTGAAACGTTGCCATTGCTGTCAGTTGTAATGGTAACTGGAAAATTTACTCTAGCTTCAAATGAAGCGCTATCATCATCAGCGCTGCTAGTTATGCGATTGACGCTGCTGGGATTGCGTAGCGAATCTCTTTCAAACGATTGAGCGCGCCGAATGTCTGCTATTAATCCGGCCTCTAATGTGGTTGCCTGATTGGTTCCATTAGATCCTGGTGTTCTTGCTGCCAATGGTTTATTCCTTGATTAGGTGATTCCTTAAATTTTACAACGCCAGCCTAATGGATAGTTTGCCGAAATAAATGCTCCAGCAATATCCCATAAAGGCTCAGGACGAGCAGAAAAGTCGTTGCACGGAAACCTAATATCTCTGGGACGAATAAACAGCACGTGGATTTTCTTTCGAGGTTGCTGCCTATTACTTTCTAGGTATTCAATGGTGATTTCGTCGTGGCGATCGCTTGATACGCAAAGAATACAAATCATACCAATATGCTACGAAGTAGGCCAAAGAACTTAGATTCCGGTTCTGGGTGTCGGGGGTTCAAATCCCTCCGTGCTCGTTTGTTTGATTGCCAAATAGTAAGACTTTCAGCCATTTGGTGAAATCCCTGTACCCTTCTAGCCTCTCCTGTTTTAACCATTTTTTTTGTCCACAACTTTGGTTAAAATTTGGTGACTACATCTAGTTTTACCAGGATAGACACCCACATATCTAGTGTTTATGGTGTTAACAGTCTTACCGTCACCTGTCTGTTAACAGATTGCATATGTCACACGACGGTCAGATCAAACAAAATTATTATCGAAATGTACCAACTGCGAGACTTTGTTCCCGGTTCCGGCGTTATGGGTACAAGACGAGTGTCCCCATTGTTTTCTGCGGTTTAGTACGATGGCGAAACGTCAGAAACCTTGTTGATATTAGTCATTATCGAATTATTCTGTGAATTATCTTAGGGTTTGTGTCGAGTACCGAGATTGACATCCTCCACCTCCTTTTCTTGCGATTATGGAGGTGGATTCCCATCATCACTGACGGGGTTTCCTGGCTCTACGAGCGACCTTGCCCAAACGAGTTTCCTCATCCGCACAGTGGGTCATCTCCCTAGCGGCGTAACTTTCCGTCTGCCCGACGGTAGTTGAGCTAAGCCTTGCAATGCTTTCACCAAAATGTTGATGGCAGCATTCGTGTCGCGGTCATCAATATAACCGCAGTGTGGACATTTATGAGTACGAGTCGATAAGGCTTTCTTAACCTCATGCCCGCAATTGGAGCAATTTTGAGAGGTGTAATGAGGTGCAACAGCAATCACTGGCACATCAAACACTTTCCCGAAATACTCCAACCACTGCCTAAACAATGTCCAACTAGCATCAGATATTGACTTGGCTAGATGATGATTTTTAACCATGTTTCGCACTTTTAGGTCTTCAATGGCTACCAAGTCTGCCGACTGGATAAGCGCCCTTGCTGTTTTTACTGCAAAGTCTTTGCGCCGCCTTGATACCGTGAGATGCTTTCTACCTAACTTCTTTATGGCTTTCTTGCGATTCTTTGACCCCTTAGTTCTGCGAGAAACACGCTTTTGAGCGCGCTTTAATGCCTTTTCTGCTTTGAGCAAGAACCTTGGATTCTCAATTTTTTTGCCATCTGAGTCGGTATAGAAATGGTTTAAACCAACATCTATGCCCACCATTCGATTTGTGGGTGAGTGCTTCTCTATTCGCTCAGTGTCGATGGAAAGCTGAACATAATATCCATCAGCCCTACGCACGACGCGGACTCGTTTAATCTGTTCTTTTTGGTAAAAGTGCAGTACGCGAGTCCCCCACATTTTAAAGGTTCCAGCCTTGAAGCCATCCCTAAACGTAATGGTTAATCGGTCATCTGATAACACCCATCCATCAACCTTGTACTCTACTGAGCCGTGGGTTTGATGCTTTTTAAATTTAGGGTAGCCTTTCTTACCTGGAACATTTTTCTTGCAGTTCTCAAAAAACCTTGCAATAGCACTCCACGCCCTTTCTGCACTAGCTTGACAAGCTTGAGCCGAGAGCTTCTTGCACCAAGAAAATTGTTCTCTAAGTACCTTGCAATATTTGTTGAGGTCGTATCTGTCAACTCCTTTGTTATCCATCCAGTACCGCAGGCACGAATTTCTAACGAACCGAGCAGTACGGATCATCTCATCTAAGATGGCGTACTGCTCGTCTGTTCCTCGTAATTTAGCCTCGAATACTAGCATGGTGTGTTTGAATCTATGTTGAATATTTTAACATAGGATGCAGGGATTGTAAAAAGCAGGTACACCCTTGTACCTGCTTTTTACCTGGGGTGTCCATGTACCTGCCACCAAAGCCGACAGGCTTGGTGGCAGTCCTATAGCCCCCCAGACCCCCCATTCAGATAGAAAGTGCGATCGCAATTGATTAAACTTGATTGGGAACTGGCGATCGCATCCAACAATTACAGCAGCAGATTGAGGCGTGAGACGCATGATTGGAGAAATTGGAGGAGATTGACACTCATCAGTGACCGCGCCACTTCATCCTGCTAAAACGTGCCATTGCGATCGCTCGTATCCACTCCACCACATCTTCAATCGGCTGGCTTGGTGCAAAGTATTTTAGGGGGATGTGGTCAAAGGGTTGGTCGGTAACGACACAAATCGCACCCTCGAATTTGCTCAAGTTTGTGAGGAACGTAGGGGAAAAGCTCTCTCTAGCTTCTGCGGTGGGGTTTTGGTAAAACACCAAAACGATAGTGCGATCGCTTTCTATAGTCAGCAAATTTCAACTCCCTGTACGGCGCGGATTTTTACATCTCAATTAGAAACGCTATATCAGCTAGTGCAGCCTGAAAGTTCTGAATTAATTCAGCAGCTTGGTTGAGGTTCTGTGCCAAAGCCATTGGAACCAACTGCGGTGCTTTGGTTGACTGTGCCAAGCTTTATAGAAGTCTGGGTAGGTCATGTTTTGGGCGCAGTACCAGATGACTTGGTAGCAAGCCTTAAAACGGTCAAAATGAAAGCGGTCATTGTTTTTATCAACTTCATCGTTCAGATACCTTTTCAACTTTATAACTGTTTTTTGAAGCAGGTTGTATGATAAAACAGCTTCCAAGCTATACGGAACTTGCAGAAGAGTTTCCAGACGTTGACAGGAGTAAAGTAGATCAATTAAGGTATCAGCACTTTTGTTAATGGCTTCTGGGTCAATAGTGCCAATTCGTGCCAAGCTTGAAGCGGCATTTAGACGTGTTTCTTCATCCTTACTGTCCAGGAGTTTAATCAAGGTATCAATATATTTTTGGTAGTCATTACTAATTTTACCTAAGCCAAAAGCAACGTTTTGACGGGTTTCTTCATCCTGAGTTAAGTCTAGTATTCTAATCAAAGCATTGACAGCTTTTGGGTTTTCGATACCAATTCGACCAAGGCTTAGAGCAATTTCCCGATAAATACTCTGATTCTGCCAGTTATTGTCTAGTAATTCAATCAAAGCGTTAATGGCTTCTGAGTAGCCCTTACCATGTTTTCCTAAGAATTCAATTTCATTTAAAAGATAGATTTCATTCTGATAAATGTGTAGATTTTGAATGTTAAACTGTCCTCGTTCATTTAGCTCGCTGTTAGTTTCGGACAAAAGATTAATTTTATTCTGGCATACGCGAAGTGTCTGAATACTCAAGCGCACCATATCGCTTATCTCATCTTCAGTTATATCGTTAATTGAATTTGAATTATTGCTGATTTCCTTAGTCATTTCTTCTAAATCAACGTTAGCTAGGGTCATTGCAACTATAAAATTGGTATTGCCATCTTGACAGATGTTTTGTAGAGCTACTAGCCGAGCGTATACTCTTTTGCGATCGCTCTCTTTCAGGGCTGATCTAGCTACCCTTTCAATACAATCTGGAATTTGCATCCACTCTTGTTTTTTCTCATGGAGGAAACCAAAACTTAAGGCAATAATACTAGCTACAATTTCATCACTTCGGCTACAATCAAACTCTGCTATTCCAGCAGCCGCTAGAAAAATTGAGCGATACCAATAAAACTTACCACACCCGTCCTGAAACTGTACCAACGCCTGGATAAACCCCTCCTTCTGCTTGTCAGACACTTCTTCTTCTGGTCGCCCCAGCCACAGCAAAATTACCTCTTTCCAATGCGGATAAAAAATACGGTATCGCTTATATATTTCTGGATTATTTTTATCTTTTTCGGGTCTATCTCGGTGTTCAATAGGCAGGAAAAAGTCGTAATTATCAACTACTGTAGAGGCAAAATATTCCTGAAACGTGGGATGAAAGAATGCATAGACTTTTTCGCCTAAATTTGTTTCTCCTTCTGTTGGAAAACCTACATCAAGCAGCCATCCCAACTTTAACGCCCACCAAAACAGTGAAAACTTTTCATTCGGTGTAAATACTTTCTAATCGAACTTTCCCGCAGCCGAAAGCGAAAATCTTCCCTATCAATTGCGTCTCGTGCCAACTGACCCAAGGCTCGATTCAGTTCTTTCTTCCGGTCGTCGGGTATATCAAATTCTTCATTGGTACTGTCGTCCTTCCATTTGTAGTGGTTTTCGACAAGCAATCGATAAAAGTCAGCTTTCGTATCCGGTAAAGTGCCTAGACCTTTTTTCCAAATGCGACACAACAGCGCTAACCGCAGGGGATTTTTAACCAAATTTTGGAGGCGTTTCCGATTCTCCTCTGCTAGCTTATCCTGTAATCCCTTTGCTTTCGGATTGTCCTCTCCAAACCAATTGTTAATGAATTGATGTACTTGGTCAGGGTAGTTAAATTCCAGAGTGCGGTAAATATCAAATTTTTCCCATAAAGCCTCTTTTTCTACTTCCCACAGATTTAATCGACAACTTAGTACGACTCTCACTGAGTCAGCCCAACCTTTGGCTAGCTGTTCCTTGACCCTCATCAGAGGAGACTTGAGCGCCATTTCGTCTGCCCCATCCAACAGCAGCCATACCTGACCACTTTTGAGTAGTTCTGCAAAAGTTTGCTGCCATTCTATAGGCGTTTTTTCGGGTTCTCCTGCTACATTTTTTAGCCAAGTTTCTGAGAGATAGCGATACAGCCAACCCTCATTCGCTTTATCTGTTTCCTCTACAGAACCCAAAGGAACCCAAATCGGCAACCCTTGTTTTTCCTCTAAAATCCAATAAGCAATCCTTTGCAACAGGGTAGTTTTCCCGCCACCGGGGTCGCCAACAATCGCCAGTCGTTTTCCTTGGCTCCTACTGCTGCTCTTTTGTTTGAGAACTTCCTCGAAGAATTCTTTATGCTCGTACTTTCGGACAACTTCATACTGATAATCTGGCTGATTGAACGATGACCCTTCTGGGGAAAAGTCATTCTCGCTACGTCGGCGCTGTGCGTCCGGTTTTCGCTCTATCAGTCCCAGGGGCACGTAGAGTTTTAGGAGAGGATTTTCCCCATTCGTCAGAGGGCTGTTAATCAACCGCTTTATGGGTTCAGCTTCGAGGCGATTTTGACATACTACTTTAGACCACCAAAAGTTGTAAGCGATGTGAATATCGAGGGCAAATTTTAAGGGTCGTTCCAGTTGCTTACAACCCAATTCAACCGCCTGGTCAAACGACAAAACCCCATCTTCTCGTTGGAACTTTTTATCCTCGCACTCAGACAGAGTTTCACTCTTGGCAAAACCTGTACATTCGACTGCCAAGTAGTCTTCTCGTTTAACCATCTTCTGGAGTTCACGAGTGTCTGTAAGCCTTCCAAGTCCTTCCCAGAAAAGTTGTTTCCCTCGACGTTCCTCGTTTTCCCAATCCCGGAGACTGTGGGTGAGTGACACAGCGACTAAGGCATGACCCTCGACCAGAATTAAGATGGATAGCAAATCGTAATACCAACAAATCGCGCAGAAGAGTATCGCCAAATCGAGGCAAGTTCCTTTTCCTTGGGTATCCAGAATTTCCTCCGGCGTGCGGATCAGTTGCCTGTCCCCCGACAACTCATGATATTCATTCAGGTCATACTCAACCTTGTTCTCGCGCAAAGCATGATAAATTTTTTCGACAAGCTGTTTACGTCCGTCGTTAGGGTCTTGATGCAAATCGTAGCCACTCTTAGGTAGATGGGACGATTTAACTGCTTTTTCAATGAACGTCTTAACCGCCTCTGAGTCTTTAGAATAAATAACGAAGCGAGCTAGACCTAAATCATCTTTTTTGTCCCAAAACCACTGCATCGCATCTTCCCGCACTCTTCTAACCACAGCTTGCTTCACCCCATCACTTGGAACAAATCGCGTACAGATGTTGGCGCTTGAGCGTGAGACTTAGCCGTTTCCACAGTCAAGCGGTACAGTCCTGGAGCAAGAACAGTTGGATCGAGAGTCAGCACGTATAGACTATCCCCTTCTTGCTTCAACTCCGTTTCCACTTCTTCCTGTTCTTCACTCAGCCGCACTGGCGTAATAATCGCGTTTAGCCCACCAAAGTTCCCAGTGGAATTGAGAGTTTCAGACTCCACGTTAACAATTTCAGCACGCAGTTGCACTGGCTCATCAGGGAGATACAAGTCATCAATATCGAGACGAATACCTGCTGGTTGTGACAAAGATTGAATGCTTTTGGGGTTTTGAAAGTCACTAATTGTATCTTGCAGCCGCATGAGGGCAGTCCTCACTAAAGTCCATACTTGAGGATTACATTGCAACGAACCGTGACACTCTATCAAAGGCACATCTTGCAGTTGGTCAGATAATTCAAGCGGAATAGCTGACAACAGGGGTACGGTGTCGTCGCCAGTGGCATAACTTGGAGATAACGCTTGTTGACTGTTGGGATTGGTTGGCAGTGCGTCTTTGCTCACTTCTAGTTTCCCATTGGCAAACGTTGCCGATTGAAACGTACTTTGCCCCACGCCAACAATGGGTTTGGTTTGATATGCACCCGTGCCTTTGAGCGACAAGAGAAACTCTCGTCCTTGTTCCGCTCGTTCTTTTACCACGCCTGGGATACCATCCGCTTCTGCCACTCGCTGCCAATTACCATCGACATTAACCATTGGGTACATCGGCAGCAACTGATAAGCTGAGGTAAAAGAACGTACCACTTCAGTCAGTTCGGGAAGAGGTCGCTTTCGGAAGCCGTTTGCCAGATAGTTCAGTATTTTAACTGACCCTCGGTAGGGCGTACCCAAAGTAATCAGAGCCTTGCAATGCTCCGCGCCGCCTAAGTGTTCCAGATAATAACGGGCAACAATCCCCCCCATACTGTGGGCGATGAGAATGACTTTAGCCCCCGGATGTATTTCCTGCCATCTCGATAACTTCTGGTCGATTAGCTTCTTCAACAACCTAGCAGCAACCCGGTTATCGCGTCGCCAGTCATAGGGAAACTCGAAAAAGTTTGCTCTTTTATCTTCGTCTACCTTGCCAGGAGTGATGTTAAAGTCTTTGATGATCTGAGTCCGAATATACGAGTAACCGTCTACCTTGAAGAACCCCGGAAGCAAACGAGCATCCTGTATCAAACCAGTTGCCCTGATACCATCGTCCAAGTAATATTTTTCTGGGTCATCTTCCTGTAATGTTAGTTCTTCAAACAACGAACGCCGACTAACTACCTCGCAAGTTCCTCTCCAGATTGCCTCAGTTGAGATATTCCAAATATCTTTACCATCTTTTTGCAGCACGCTGCCCATAATTCCAGGCAACAGCACTACCATATCTTTCATCTCTGTTTTTCCCACGCTCTCACACTCCTAGTCATATCATGTCCGTTGAATTGCCCATAATAATAAAACCTCACCGCGTCGTTGCGTAGGGGCAAGGCATAATAGATATCTCGGACAAACAGATAACGTTGCTCGTGTTCCCTACTCCTAATTATCGGTAATCGACCGGACATGATATCAGTTACTGCTTGGTTTCGCCCTGTAACAACAGCAATAGAAGTTGAATAAAAATCAGATCGTTCTCAGATTTTCGACGGCTACTCCTTCAACACTTTGGTTTTAAGCGCTACCTCGCCCATAGTGTATGTAAATACAGTGAGTGTATTTTAAATTACTGTGTCACTTTCTCAAGCGATCGCATTTTCGTGACGATCGCTCGCAGAAAAACTCAGTCAAGGCTCGTTTTACAGCCATAAAGCAACCGTCATGCTCAATTAAGAGTTGCAACTTAATTGGTACGCATTCCTCAACTGTCACACTAGAGCTTACTTCCAGGCGTTGCCCAAACCAGGGATGATGGAGAGCGATCGCGCTAGTTAGCCGAGAAAAGCTAAATTTATATGATGTCCGGTCGATTACTCATAATTAGGAGTAGGGAACACGATCAACGTTATTTGTGTGTCTGAGATATCTATGATGTTCCCTACACAACGACGCGGTGAGGTTTTTTTATTATGGGCTATTCAACGGACATGATATTACAACTTGTAACCGGATTCAGTACCATCCGGTTTGGCCAACCGTTGGGCAAGCTTTTGCAGTTCGACATCGGAAGCGCGATCGCCTGCCAGTAACTCCCCGATCCGTTGCCCAGAAATATCCGCATCCGCCGCCAGCTTCCCAAGTAACCAGTCGCGGTTACTCAACCTTTCTTCGATCCCAGATGCGATCGCTCTTTATGGAGCTAAGCGGATTCGAACCGCTGACCCCCTCAATGCCATTGAGGTGCTCTACCAACTGAGCTATAACCCCTTGCGGTGCTTTACTATCTTGCCTCAACTATTGGTAATTTGTCAAGTAGGTGTCTACCAATTTTTGGGAAGAATAGGATGAATAGGGAGAATGGGCTGTGGTTAAATAGCTGATGCAGTCGCCCATGAGGAAATACACCACCAACATGGCAGCCGCCGCGCTCGCTACTAAAGTCCCTGCCAGCATCAAAGAAAATTCTTTATGCTCGACTGCCTGCTCCATCAGGTGCAGCGACCAGGCCACTAACGCAACAACAAATATTAGAATAAATGCCAGCATATTTTAATAAAATGTAACACTTTTACCTATTGTAACAGTCGCCGATTGTGCCTGCCAGAGAGGGGGCGACTGTCTCGAAAAGGCTCAAAATCTGGCTCTGAGCAGCGTAGCCCTTAATGCAGGCAGTTTACTCCACGCGCACCGACATATGACGATTCTTTAAGTAAGATTTAATCTCCGCTACAGTCAATTGCCCATAATGGAGCAAAGATGCTAGCAGCGCCGCTTCTGCCTTGCCTTCGCCCAGTGCCTGGTAAATATGTTCGCAGTTGCCTGCGCCACCGGAAGCAATGACGGGAATTTGGACTTGTTCGGCGATTGTCCGGGTTAATTCGAGGTCGTAGCCCGCCTGGGTGCCATCGGCGTCCATACTCGTGACTAGAAGCTCTCCGGCGCCGCGTTGCTCGACTTCTTTTGCCCAAGCGATCGCATCTATTCCCGTATTTTCTCTCCCACCCCGCACGTAAACATCCCACCCAGGGCGATCGGGATCTTGTCTGCGCCTTGCATCAATAGCGACCACAATGCATTGATTGCCAAAGCGCGAACTCGCTTCGCTGACAAAATCCGGGTTGCGTACCGCCGCCGAGTTGATGCTGACCTTATCCGCACCGGCGCGCAACAATTGTTTAATCGTTTCTAAGGATTGAATCCCGCCGCCAACTGTCAAAGGGATGAAAACTTGTTCTGCCGTGCGGTAGACGACATCGATAATAATATTTCGGTCTTCGTGGGTGGCGGTAATATCCAGAAATACCAACTCATCCGCCCCGGCGTCGTTGTAAACTTGGGCCAGTTCCACCGGATCGCCCGCATCCTTGAGATCGACGAAGTTCACTCCTTTGACGACTCGCCCTGCTTTGACATCCAGACAAGGCAAAATTCTTTTCGCTAGCATAGCAATTTACCAAAAAATGGGTTATTAGCCCCGTCCTTCCTGGACGGCTTTGATAAGATAGAAGATTTGCGTAGATTTTTTCCACGCAAATGCTCGTTTTAGAGTTTAAGGCTAAAGGAAAAACAACTCAATATGCTGCTGTAGACGAGGCAATCAAAACAGCTCAGTTTGTCCGTAACAAATGTGTCCGTCACTGGATAGATAATCGAGGTGTAGGGCAAAAAGAGCTATATCGCCTCAGTACAGAGCAATGGACACACTGAACCTAACCCTAAGTTTTATCGGTCTAATGAGAAGCGATTAAAGTTGTGGCAACGTCGTGTTTCCAGACATAAGAAAGGTTCTGCTAACCGATGGAGAGCCATTAACAGATTGGGGCGAGTACAGCAACGTGAAGAACACGCCATTCTTATTGGCGCGTTGCGTAATCCAATTCTTAGATTTGGTAGCCTATGAAGATTTGAGGGTCAAGAACTTAGTCAAAAATCGTTGACCAATGCGCTATCATTGGTTTTATAATACACTTTGTAAATAGCAATGCTACTAGCGAAAGGCACACTAAAATACTTTCCCCTGGAAGGAGAATCCAATAATATAGGATGGTTAATTGTTGAATGCGATCGCGATCTGGGCTTGTACTACTGCTGGTTTGTGCAAAAGCAATTGGGACTTCGATTACAACACCCCAGGCTTGGCTCTCACATAACTGTTGTTAGAGGTGAAGTTGTTAACAATCATTTTAGATGGAGTGCCTACCCAAGTCAAAGCATCAATTTTTATTACTCTAACGAAATTAAGACGAATGGCAGGTATTGGTGGCTTAATGTCTATTCGCCTTGCTTGATGTCTATCCGACAAGAATTAGGGTTGCAGGTTACCCCGGAATACGATTTGCATGTAACGATTGGCGTTTGGGTTGAGGGATAAAGTCCCCCGCTGTTTTGGGGGATTGAGGGGGAGCTAAATTTATCTTTTGAGATGCCTAAGCGAACAGCATTGCTGCCGTTTCAGCAAAAAGGGAAATGCTCCCAATTCGCCCTTATAGGGCGGGGAGTGTCACAAAATATCTGATAATCGAGAGTGCAACACAAAACTTACTCAAAGGGCGCATATCGCTCGCTTTTGATGTGAATTTAGGAAAGCCTGAATCACCTTGACGCCATCGTTCAATAGCCTTGGCTAAATTTCTTATTGCTGATGAATAGATAGCTGATGGATACTGTTTCATCCATGGGTACTCAGGCTTGGTGAAGACTTGCTCAATTTGGGCTAAACGCTGGGAATTACTGACTTTAATTCCCTCAAATTCCCAAGATTGAGTTAGGAGTGACAGACCTTGCATTGTAAACTAGCCTAGAAAATCCGGCACAGCCTGCTAGTTTAGATCGGTCTTTATTATGCAGTTTTAGCTGTAGTTTCAGACTGTACATTTTCTGAATTTACTTGGCTATATCCTGTGATTATACCAATAACACTTGTTTTTATGTAAAGAGCGAGATAGTGATATTTGAGCGATTTAGGGAGAAATGATACTATCTAGTAACACATCTGGCGAAACAGAATGTTCTGTCAGCAGATATATTTCGAGTCTTAAACTAAATTGGCAATTATGGCGATAATTTCTTCTAAACAGCCAACCGAACCAGATCGTCAACCGCAGCAGCAAAAGTCAAAAGCCAAGCGCAAGTCTGCCGATGCACCAACTCGGTCAGAATTATTGCAACCTAGCGCCAATAGCGACGAACTCGATCAATTAGAAGAAGGAATTAGACCCCAGCGACTTGCGGACTATATCGGACAAAAAGATTTAAAGACTGTGCTGGAAATTGCCATCAAAGCGGCAAAAGGTCGAGGCGAGACGCTGGATCACCTATTATTATATGGCCCTCCCGGTTTGGGAAAAACCACGATGGCCTTAATTTTGGCAGCGGAAATGGGGGTGGGGTGTAAAATTACGGCTGCACCGGCGTTAGAACGTCCGCGAGATATTGTGGGGTTGTTAGTGGGTCTAAAACCGGGAGATATTCTATTTATTGACGAAATTCATCGCATGACGAGGATGACGGAAGAATTACTCTATCCGGCGATGGAAGATTTTCGGGTTGATATTACAGTCGGGAAAGGACAAACGGCGCGGACTCGCAGTTTATCGTTACCGCCATTTACTTTAGTCGGGGCGACAACGCGGGTGGGGTCATTGACTTCGCCATTGCGCGATCGCTTCGGACTGATCCAACGCCTGCGCTTCTACGAACCAGACGAACTCACCTTAATTGTGCAACGCACAGCGGAAATTCTCAAGGTTCAAATTACCCCAGAAGGTGCAGAGGAAATTGCCCGCCGTTCCAGGGGAACCCCCCGGATTGCCAATCGCTTGCTGAAACGGGTGCGAGATTATGCTCAAGTCAAAGCTGCGGGTGCGATCGATCTAGAAATAGCCGCCGAAGCACTGGAAGTTTACAATGTGGACTCCTGCGGTTTGGATTGGACAGACCGCACCATGCTGAGTGTAATGATTAACAATTTTAAAGGCGGGCCGGTGGGATTGGAAGCGATCGCCGCCGCAACGGGTGAAGATACCCAAACGATTGAAGAAGTTTACGAACCTTATTTAATGCAAATTGGGTTTATTCACCGCACTCCACGGGGGAGAGTCGCCACTACTGCGGCTTGGAAGCATTTGGGATATTCGTGCAACACAAAACTTACTCAAAACGAATAAAGCTACTCAACTTATTTGTTTTGACGTTTGCTTCCTGCTTCCACCAGGGGAGTCGGATCCTAACCTGTCCGCAGGCGTAAATTCCGCGCTTGCCGCACGTACAAGGGTTTTTGGGGCATTTTCCAGATTGAGCGCTGCATTTAAATCGCGATCAATGGAAACGCCGCACCTCTGGCAAAAGTAAACGCGCTCTTCCAAAGGCATTGGCTGAATGTTGCCGCAGCAAGAGCATGTTTTGGAGGAGGGGAACCATCTGTCAACCAATTCTACCTTGGTGCTAAAAAACGCCGCCTTGTAAACCAGCATTCTCCGGAACTCATAAAACCCCAAACTGGAAATAGCTTCAGATAATTTCTGGTTAGCTATCATGCCTTGAACGTTCAGATCTTCAATCCGGATGTTGTGGTATTTAAGACTTATATCAGTCGTGATTTTTTGCAAAAAGTCTCGTCTGATGTTGGCAATTTGAGCGTGCCTTTTTGCCAGCCGTTGGTAGTATTTTAAGGCATTTCTTGATGCTTTTACCCCAGAGCTGCAGTTACCCAGTTGTTTGTTTCGATTGCGCCACTGTTCCTTACTTAGCTTGGTTAGAGCCTTTTTTAGGGATTGTGGCGCCAGGATTTTGGAGCCATTTGACAAGGTGGCAAAGCATTTAACGCCCAAGTCAATACCAATCGATTGAACTCGATGTAAAAGCGGTGGAATCTTGTCAATGTCGATCGCAAAAGAGACAAACCATTTGTCGGCTACTCTCGAAACAGTAAATGTTTGGCTTGAACATAAGAATGGAATTGGTTTCTTTAGTCTGAATTCTCCTAAGCCAGGGATGGAAATTTTCTTACCTGGGTAAAGTATTTGACGATTCGTGAAGGTCATCATCGGCTCACCCTTGGCAGGATACACCCCTGACTTTTTTAGGACGGTAAAACTATCGCCCCGTTTTTTTGATTTGAATCCGGGGAAACCAGAATTACCTTTTCGCCATCGGTCAATAGCTTTGGCTAAATTTCTTAGTGCTGATGAATAGACGGCTGATGGATATTCTTTCATCCAAGCGTATTCTGGCTTGGTTTTGACATGGTTGGTGAAGACTTTCTCGATTTCGGTTAAGCGCTTGGAATCACTAGCTTTGATACCCTCAAACGCCCACGAAGAAGCAAGTAGCGATAGGCCAAAGTTGTATACCAAGCGGCTAAAGCCAGCGCAACCGGCTAGGAATGACCTCTCTTTATTATTTAACTTTAGTTCTAACTTCAGGCTATACATCACAGAGGGCAGGAAGTAATGAGCGTTAAAGTGCGAGCGAAATGCTGAGGATTGAACGAAATAGGTAGAGATTTTGTTACTTGGTATTACGCACGTTAGACTCGCTAGCAACGCTTACAGAATCAGCATCACCAATCTTACTCGGTATTTCGTTACCGCTGCCGCTCAAGCGGGCTGCTGCAATCGCCGGCATGGCAATCTCAACCGTCGTCCCCTTGCCCGCCCCTGGACTGTATAAAGTTATCGTACCTGCCATCAGTTCCATTAACTTGCGCGAAATCGCCAATCCCAGTCCGGTACCGCCGTGCTTGCGGGTTCTAGTACCGTCAGCCATCACAAAGGGACGAAACAGTTTTTGCTGTTGTTCGGGTGGAACGCCGCATCCCGTATCTCGGACGGTGAGTACAACTTTGTTTGTCTCTGATGGGATTTCCATCTTAATCGAGATGCTACCAACGTCGGTAAATTTAATCGCGTTACTAACCACGTTGAGGACAACTTGTTTGAGCTTCGCCGGATCGGCTTGAACCGGCATTGGTTCAGTTGGGGGAACCCAATGCAACTGTAAACCTTTTTGATCGAGTTGAACCATTTGCATATCGACTACTTCTTGCAGCAGCGAGCGCATATCCAAGGGTTCGGTTACGACAGTTAGCGTTCCTGCTTCTATTTTTGATAAATCTAATATTTCGTTGATAATCTTCAGCAGGTGAATCGCCGCATCATCTGCGCGTTGGAGAAATTCTCTTTCTTCTTCCTCGTCATCGCAGCAGCCATCTTTCACCAAGCGAATACAACCAATAATTGCATTTAACGGAGTTCTCAACTCGTGGGAAGTATTCGCCAAAAACTCGCTTTTTAATTGATTAGCTGCTTGCGCTTCTTTCCAAGCCGATTCTACCTGTTCTGCCCAAGCCGTCAAGCGATCCACCATCGTATTGAGCGCGATCGCTAAATGATTAAATTCGCGGATTTTAAAGTTGCTCGGTATCCGTTCCGATCCCCCTCGACCTTGGACGTTGAGGGCGTAGTCTTCCAGTTTTTCCAACGGACGAGCCAGATCGCGAGATATATACAAAGTTGCCAATAAGTTAGCCGCTAACAACCCCAAAATCAAATTGAACATTACCTGTTTAATTTCTTCCAGGCCATAGAGTGCGTTGTCTATGCTGGCAACCGCTAAAATCACCCATTTATCCTTTGGGTTTTTACTGATAGGGTTTTGTATTGCCGTATACCCTACCACCGATTCTATATTTTTGCTTTCAAAGTCGTATATGTGTAAAAAATCCTGCGCGCCAGCGAGGGCATTTTTCAGCACGCTTTGCAGTCGCGCCGCATCTGTTTCCTGGGCGATATTACGTCCAACTCGGTCGGCAATCGGATGCTCTAAAATAGTGCCGTCTTGGTCAATCACGACCGTAGAGCCATAAAGCGACCCTTGCTTATCACTGCGTTGCTGATACAAACTTGACTGAATGCTTAAGGCGTAGCGCAATCGCCCAGCGCGGTTGTAAACGGGTGCGCTTAAAACCAGTTGCAGTTGACCGTTGGGAGTTTTTGGAGGGGCTGTCTGTGCCCCCAGAGGGGATTTAGGATGGAGTAGAGTCGTTACGCGCACGCTAGAGCGGCTGGGCAACAATTGAGTTTGCTGCTGAGGCCATAAAGAAGGTGAAAGCGCCACAATCCCTCGTTCTCCACAGGTACTGTTGACAGGTTGACCGCTCTGTAAGTCGATCAATTGAATGCACTGAATCTTCGTCGGCAGTTGTTGTTGCAGCTGCTCCAGGAATTGTTGCGACTCCTCTTTTGAGCCTGACTGTAGAATAGCCGTATCGGAGGAGGTAATCAGGTTAGCTTGTAGCGCTTCAATTGCCTCGCCAATTCTTTCACCTTTGCGGATGGCGCTTTCGGTGAGGTTTTGACGAGCGGTTTCCAGCAAGCTAGAGCGTGCCTTGCGATAGGTGACGTACTCCCCCACGAGTAGAACCGGGACAGAGAGCAGCAAAATGCGCGACAGCAGGATGCGACGAAAGGAAGATTCCCGGGGTTCACCCATGAAGTTCAAGATGGGCGATCGCCTTTGGCGATGGAATATAGAATTATCTGGCTTTGCCATAAACCGTCTCTATTTTAAGGTGTAAACCCCAACACCAACTAATTCTACCGACACGCTTGTCATCGGTCATTACTATCGCCGCTTGACCAATGACTGCTCAAACAGGTTCCTCTATCACCTACGATCGGGAGTTTGTTGCCATCTTTTGAGCGACAACGTCCCACGCCTTGAGTCAGTCTACTTTTTCAACGAGTAATAAACACAATTATAGAAGGGGACAAGATTACCCATCTGCTTTGTCGCCTTGATGGGCGACAACGGCAGTACCATGTTTTGTGATTAGCGCCAACTGACTCTAACTCATAAATCGATGACTCGACCCCACACGACAGCAATTCTAGCAATGAGTGCCGATGGTAAGATTACCGATGCGGCACGATCGCCCACTCTATTCGGTTCTCCTAACGATAAAGCCCACCTGGAAACCCAAGTCGCTTTAGCTGATGTCATTCTAGTCGGTGCGACTACCATCCGCCATGGCGAAACCGTGTTACCCGTGACTAACCCCGAACTCCTCAAACAACGAGAACAACAAGGACAACCCCCCCAACCCATCCAAATTATTTGCTCCCGCAACGCCGAAATCAACCCTCAACTCAAATTCTTTAGTCAACCCATCCCTCGTTGGTTGCTTACCACAAGAGAAGGAGCAAAGCGATGGGAACAACAACCGGGATTCGATCGCATTTTAGTCGCTGATGGAGGCGATAAAGGCATTGACTGGCACGCTGCCTTCTCGGAAATGGCACAATTGGGTTTGGAGCGAATTGCCGTTCTAGGCGGCGGCGAACTCGTTGCTTCCCTAGTGGCAGAAGATTTAATCGACGAATTCTGGTTCACCCTTTGTCCGTTAATTATCGGCGGCGCCGTGGCTCCCACTCCCGTAGAAGGCGCAGGATTTTTAACTGTTCAAGCACCGCGTTTAGAACTGTTGTCGGTTTCTCAAGTCGAGCATGAATTGTTTCTACATTACCGCCGGCAACGAAAGTAACGGTGATGCAAAAGCAAACAATGTTGGCTGCCTGCTTCCTGCCCCATTGTTTGCTTGAGTTGATCGAGAAACCCAGTTTCTCCGAAAAATCGTTGGTTTGTCAGGGAGAAATCGACTCTGAAACCGGATTTCTTGGCGTAAGTCAAGATCGCGATCCGTACGGCAAAACCATTTTTACAGCGGATTGCCAGGGGTGTGGTCAAAACCCGTTGGTGATATCGAAAAAATTTCACCGCCTCAGGAGCGTCACCGCCTCAGGAGCGTCAATCTCAACCAACAACTTTTGACCACACCCGATTGCCAGCGATTGATATCATGTCCGGTTGCATAGGTTGTATATAGTCGATTCTGGGAGAAGCGGTTTTTTTCCTCCCACCTGCTCAATAGCTCACCTGCTTACCTGCTCACCGCGCTACCGATGCAACCGAACATGTAATTTTGCTGATGTTAATCCGCCTGTTTACGCGGGCTACATCGCGCGTTTACAAAATAGAAGAAAAGATCTAAGTTCAAGCCAACACAAACTTTTTGTCAGAATTTTTTCCGAAATTATCTCTTTATTTTACCTGGTGGGTGAACCGTAAGGATGCAGAAGGAAACAATATCTTACAACGCGGATTTTTAGGATTACTCACATCTTGCACCTGTCAGGATAAACTCTGAATATCCAAAAAAAAGTGTAAAAAGGCAACAGCAGCTAAAAGAGCAGTATGCTGACTTTAAAGTGATTAATTCAACAAGTTTATCAGTATTATTACTTAAGCTGAAA